>CAIKYX010000091.1 GCA_903831745.1 Oligoflexia bacterium | reverse complement strand
GATTCACCGATTATGAATGCGTTGGTTGAAGCAGCAGAAGCTGGAAAGCAAGTACTGGCTGTTATTGAAATCCGTGCTCGCTTTGATGAGCTTGCCAACGTGCGCTGGGCAAGAAAGCTTGAAGATGCAGGCGTTCACGTTGTGTATGGACTTATTGGACTTAAAACCCACGCAAAGCTCTCACTAGTTGTTAGGCAAGAGACGAATGGAATTCGCCGCTATGTCCACATGGGAACAGGTAATTACAACCCGAAGACCGCGCGCCTGTATGAGGACTTTGGACTTTTATCATCTGATCAACTACTTGGTGAAGATGTGAACAAACTCTTTAACCAGCTATCTGGTTTTGCACCTCAAACAGATTTCTCCAGACTCCTTGTTGCCCCTCGCACAATTCGAAGCGGTCTCCTTGAGCGCATTGATCGCGAAATCGACAACAAAAAAGCAGGAAAGCCCGCGTTTATCCGAATCAAGCTCAATGCAATTTTGGATGAACAATTCATCGAAGCGTTATATAAAGCATCTAATGCAGGGGTGAAGATTGAATTAATCGTTCGTGGCATATGCGCGATAAGAGTAGGAGTTCCTGGATTATCTGAGAACATCACCGCTCGATCTATTCTTGGTCGTTTTCTTGAGCACTCACGTGTCTTTCACTTTGCTAATGGTGGGGATGATGAAATCTATATCGGCAGCGCTGATTTGATGCATAGAAATCTTGATCGCAGAGTTGAAAGCCTTGTTCGAATTACTCAAACAGATCACAAGCGCTTTCTCATCGGCGCTATCGACAGCTATCTATCACCAGAGTATGTTCACTGGAAAATGGAAAATGATGGAAGCTGGCTTGAAGTCAAAAACGGCACCGATGGTAAGAGGCTTGCTGATTTTCATAACTCGGCCATTGATTGGTATCGATCACGCGGATGAGTAACGTAACGATCGCCGCTGGCGGAGTAATTTGGCGCAAGAATTCAAAGAATGAAATTGAAGTTGTTCTTGTTCACCGAAGTCGTTATGACGACTGGTCAATTCCTAAAGGCAAGCTCGATTCGGGTGAGACGCTGATTGGTTGTGCGTATAGAGAGCTCATTGAAGAGACCGATCTCAACATCAAGCTTGGTCCTTATGTTGGAGAAGTCGAATACTTTATTCCAGATGGGCTTAAAAGGGTTTCCTATTGGTCGGCAACATTGCTAGGTAATCAAAAGCCATTTACCGCGAATCAGGAAGTCGACGCGATTGGTTGGTTCACACTTGATGAGGCAACTGATAAGGCAACTCGAGATAGTGATCGCGAGATTTTAGTGAAATTTGCAACCATTCCTTATGACACATCTGCGCTCATTATGCTCCGCCATGCAAAAGCACTTGCTAGAGAAGAATGGCAAGGTGAGGATGAAGATCGTCCGCTAGAAATTCTTGGTCAACAGCAAGCTAAGCGCATGCACGCGATCTATCAGGTCTATGGGCTGCAGCAAATTCACACTTCAGATGCTGTTCGCTGCTTAGATACGATCTCCCAGATTGCCCGCATCGAAGAAATTAATCCAATTATCACAAGCGCCGTAAGTGAGTACACCTGGAAGAAAAATAAAGATAAGGCCCTTGATTACGCTAAAGAGCTCATCAAAATTAACGAGCAGATACTTCTTTGTAGCCATAACCCAGTTCTTCCACGGATGATGGAGAAGCTGACGAAGAAAATCGATTTTGATTATCCAGATAACAAGCTCCAACCTGGTGAAGCTTGGGTTTTGCATCACGACAAAAAAGAAGTGCTGCAGATCGAACGCTTAGCTGCGCCAAGTTCTTAATCTGTCTCAGCTTCCATCCAGTCCATCCACTTAAGAATGACGCCTTCACGTAGCGCCCACGGGCAGATCTCTAACTCACGCAGATCAAGATTGCGCATCACACTCTCTGTGACATATGCGCCAGCAACAATTTGGCGAGCTCGGTTTGTTGAAACGCCAGGCAACTTTGCTCGTTCATCATGGGTCATTTCAGATAGTCGTCCTGAGATCTTGCGAATTGCCTCGAGTTTGATTGTCTTTCCATCACCATCAAACCAATCACCACAGAGGCGAGCAAGTGTGCGGAGAGTCTTACTTGTTGCAATAGATCGATCGGTATCTTGGTGCTTCACAAGTGCGGGCAAGATTGCTTCGAGTGAATTTTCAATATGATCGCGAAGTGTGCGAATTGATTTCTCCGAATAAGGATCGCCTTTAAGAAAGTTTTGTGTGAGGCGAGATGCACCGAGTGGAAGTGATGTGGCAACTTCAGGAGATTCATCAGTGCCCACGGCGATTTCAAGTGAGCCTCCACCAATGTCAACAACTAGTAAACGCCCACTGGACCAACCAAACCAACGCCTGGCAGCAAGGAAGGTGAGTTTTGCCTCCTCGTTGCCACTAAGGACTTGCAAATCAATTTTAAAATCTTTATTAATTCCCTTAATAATTTCTTCACCATTTGTTGCTTCGCGAAGAGCGGAGGTTGCAAAAGGGAGAAGTTCTTTCACTTGCACCATATTTGATTGCTCAACGGCGCGGCCAATAATTGCGCGAAGAAGGTCGATACCTTCAGCATTTATCTCGTTATTTTCATCAAGAAATTCGGTAAGTCGAATTTCTTCTTTGTAGTTAAAGGTCGGGTTTGGGCGCGCT
>CAIKYX010000090.1 GCA_903831745.1 Oligoflexia bacterium | reverse complement strand
TGGCACACTGGTTGAGACAGAAACGCTCGCGAAGCAGGTGATCGATCATTATTTTGCGCAAAAAAACTTTCCTGGGCAAGTCCCTTTTGCGGATTTAATTGTTGGCCGAACCTGGAATGCGGCCATCCGGAGTATGATTGAGTATGCCGATGAGCGAGGTTTTGAAATTGCCAGCGCCGACGAGCTTCACCATGAGTTCAAGACGCTTTACCGACAGAAATTCCAACAGGGTGTTCGATTGATTCCTGGAGTACTAGAAAAATTACCAGAACTTAAATCTAAATCCAAGTACATGGGCATCGTCACCGGGTCAGAGCGTGATGAAGTGGAAGCTATACTCGAATCGCATCGGCTGTCGCACTATTTTAGCCGAATTTGGGCTTATGGCGATTACGAGCACAGTAAGCCTGACCCATCTCCTTATCTGACCGCTATGCGTGACCTAGGGTGTAATGCCAATGATGCGTTGGTTTTCGAAGATTCCAAGGCCGGAATGGAGTCCTCGGCCCAGGCCGGAATCAAATGGGTGCAAATCGCCCACGAAGCGCATTCACTCGAGCCCGACCCTCGTTCATTGGTGGTTCTTGAAGATTGGCGCGATCTGTTAATTGATTAATCAGGGCGACGGAAGTGTCCATTTACCCTGAGTGCGTTTTTGGTCTTGCGATTTTTCGGATGATTTGAATTCATAAGAAATGCCACCAAAAATTTGAATCGAGCGGGTGTTGTAGACATCAGACCCACCTGTGGTTGCCAGATTGGTGAGCCCATGAAAATAACGTCCGTCGACGATTAAGAAAACCGGGGGAGCAAAAGCGAATCGGGCGCGAAGATTGAAGAGTAATCCTGAATCGCGATTGTTCAGTCCTACAGATGAAAAGCTCGAAAGTGCCTCATTGCTTCCTTGTGAACGAAGTACGCTTCCCTGACCATAAGCCAGATAGCCGCCGACGCCGATGCCAATCGCAGGATCGAGTTTGAACCTGACGAGGAGTGGAATTTCGAGCCAATGCATGGATTGGTTCAATACCGGCGAAATTTGCTCTTGGGTATTTTGGGTGGCTTCAATGAGGCCTGATTCGAATTCAAAAGGTGAGTTAAAGAGATTAAAGGAGGCCAAGGCTCCGTAGGTCAAGCCATCAGACCCAGTCCAATTGACTCGTGCACCTGAAGTGTTCTGGGTGGGTGCCGCAAAATTGACGCCACCGATTGCAGTGAGTTCCCAGGCGTTTGCAGTGCCGGTGAGAGCGGAAAAAGCCGTAATCATGAAAGCAAGCAGACGCATGTTTAAAGATTAACATAAGAAGTTTACGAGATCTTGGGCAAAGATTACCTATTGGGTTTTATCCGGGTCTCAAGGACAATAGAGAGAAGATAGGAAGGGTTCGCAGGATGCAAAACTCAAAAATTCAGAATAAGACCCAAAGTAGAAATACGGCCAACGCCACCTCGACGGGTAAGATCGATGGCTTATTGGAAGTGATTTCGCAAGCCCGCGAGTCGTTGAAGAATTGGGAAGACAAACGTACAGAAGCCATGATTCAGCTCGATGCCCTGAGCTACGACATTGTCATCATTGAGGATGAGAAGAATCGGGTGAAAGAGCTGAATGACGATCTGAAGCTAGAGATCAAACGGCAGGGCGAAATTTATCAGGCCCATGTGGATGCGCTGACAGAACAAATGCAGGTCCTGAAGCAGGAAAAAGAGGCCGCTGACAGACGTGCGGATACCCATCTGTTTGCGGTGCAAGAGGGCGAGGCGATTCATCAGAAGTTAGAGGCTGATTTTAAGCGACGCTCGCATGAAATGAAGACGGAGTATGAAGCACGCTTTAAAAGCTTGGAACAGCATTACCAGGATCAGACCACAAATTTAAATCGCCAGATCGATCAGTTCGTCATGGCGAAACAGGCGGCCGATCAGCGCGAAGCTCAGATGGAGCGCGAGCTTCAGGCAATTCGTTCACAGATTGCGACTGTTTTTCAGGTCGCCGGAGCGGACAAGGTTTACCCGCCTGCAACGAATCCAACGGCAAATGCCAAGACCCCAACTCAGGATGCAAATTCCAATTCTAAAAACCGCACGAACCACATTGAAATTGGTTCACCGGAATTCGCGACGGTTCAGGATTATTTGAAGCGATTCGGATATTGAAATCAGTTTTCCATTTTTTCTCATTAAAATAGAGGGCCTTTTATAAAGTGGGTTCTCCTGCAGACATCCTGTCCTCTCAGCTTTTGTCATCCTGACGCTGAGAAGTCGAACCCAATTCAAAAAAGGCCTGATCATTTTAATGATAAAAATGGGCGTTGATTTCAAAGGCGTAGGGGCATCCGAAAATGCCCAGATGCGAAGTTTGAAAATTAAAATGGAATGAAGGAGTCAGGAAAAATAGCCACTGACTATTCGTTGCCGATGGCTTCTACGGGACAGGCGCCCAGTGCCGCCTGACAGCGCGCTTCTTCTTCAGGTGTAGATGGCTGCTTGTACACATAAGAATAGCCGTGTTCGTCGTTACGGGTAAAGTTGTCGGGAGCTTCAGCACGACAAGCATCGCAATCGATGCATTGATCATCCACGAAATACTTGCCTGCCATGTTGTCCGGCCATTTTTTTGACTTGTCTGCCATGGAGGTAAACTACCTAAACCGAGTGTAAAAGTCAAACGGTACACGATCCTCGTAGAAACCCTGCAAAAATAGGATTAAACTTTAGATAACCGGTGGATGAAAAATACAAAATTGTAATCAGTGATTGTCATCTTTCGGCGGGGCGCTACTACCAGGGGCGTTTCAACCCGCACGAGGATTTCTTTTTTGATCAGGAAATGATCGATTTTTTCGAACATTTTTCGACCGGAATTTATGGAGAAGGCACTCAGGGGGCGGTGAATGTCGAACTCTTCATCAATGGCGACTTTCTCGATTTTCTGAACGTTCCTTACCTGGGTGAATTCGAAGAAGGCATTACCGAAGAAATCGCGCTCGCCAAATGCGATGCAATTTTCGAAGGGCATCCGCGGGTCATGGCCGCGCTGAAAAAGTTCGCTTCCAAGCCCAATAAAAAAATCACGTATCTCGTCGGTAACCATGATGCCGAACTGTTTTACGAAAAGGTCCGCGAAAAAATCACCCGGCATTGGGATCCTGAAGACCAGTATCCCAGTGAAAAAGTTCAGGTGTTGGCAAACGTCGATCGCGTGCGCTATGCAGAAGGTCTCGAGATTCGCCACGGAAACCAGTTCGAAGCGACGAATCAACTCGATTTTCAGAATCCAGTGATCAAGTTGAATAACGGAATTTCTGTGCTGAATATTCCATGGGGCAGTATTTATGTGTTGAAGATCATCAACCGCATGAAGTGGCAGCGCTCGAATCTCGACAAAGTTCGTCCAATCAAGGTATTCGCATTTTTCGGCCTGATTTTTGATCCTATTTTTACACTGAAATTCGTACTGCTTTCGACTTTTTATTTTTTCAAGACCCGGATTTTTTCTCGTTCACAAAATCTCTTCGGTTTCAGGAACACGCTCAAGATCCTTTCTCAGGAGGGAAGTTTCTTTTTGGATCTCGAGAATGAGGCAAGGCAAACCCTCGAAGCGGATCCGACTATTCATACGATCGTTTTCGGACACACTCATTTGCCGATGCACCGGGTATATGCAAATGGACGCCAGTACCTGAATTCAGGCACGTGGACCCGTATGGTCTACCTCGATTGGCGATTCATCGGTGAGCCATTTCGAAAAACCTTCATCCTGATTCATTTGAAAAACGGTGAGATCAAAGCCGAGCTCAATCAATGGAGCGGACAAAAGGCTCCTTACGCTCCCTACCTGGGCTGATGCAAAATTGACTGAAAAAGTTGATTTTAAACTTAATTTATTTAATAAATAACAAATAGAGAGGTCCCTCGAATCGGAGTAAAATAGATTCAAGAGGGAGGGGGTTTTGGACGATAAGGAATCGTCCGGAACCCGGGGAGATGGCGTTTTTGAAAGCACAGCAATTACTGGCATTTGGCGTACTTTTTCTTTCTGCGTGTACCGTCACGCATGAGCTATCTCCGACGTCGCTTTCTCCGGTGGGCACACCGATTCCTGCTGCCACCCTGCGCACAGGGGCATCGGGGGCGTGGTCGCCTGCGGTCACCAACGGAGGTTCGGCAAACCTGAAGGGAACGGTGGTGAATGCAAAAACCACCATCTCGGTCAGCGGTGTCACCATTGCCGCTCTCGATACCGTTTGGGGTGGTCGCGAAGTCACCGTCGATCTCGGGGTTTATCTGAGTACGGATTTTGGCCCGAATGGCTCGATGTCTCTCGTTGCCGAAGCACAAGGTTATCCGTATGAAGGTGGGGTTTATCCTGTTTTAACCTCGTTTTCAGTTCTCGAAGCGGGTACCGGAATCACCTACGAATATGTGAATCTGACTTCTCAGTGTGCCAGCCAAGGCATGTACATCTGCTCGGGGGGTGTGTGCGAAGAGAATACGAATTGTGGCCCGGTTCCGGGGCAGAGTGGTTTTTTTAACCGAGCCGATTGGGATGAACATCAGATCCCGGCGTATGGTTATGCGAGCACCAATCTTTTTCCTCGTTGTGATCACAGCGTAAATGGCTGGTCAGCGTGTCCGTCGACGTTGAGTAATCTCAAGGCAGGGCATTACTATGCAAAATACATTCTTCTTGCGGACAACGATACTGCTGCAGGAAAAACCGTCGGATTGACCGTCACGAAAATTGTCAAACGCGATACGGCTGTCCGAAATACCGGCAGCACGAATGGCGGAATCAATGTCAATGTCGTGTTGGTGGGTGATTCGAATATCAATGCATCGCATACGGTAAAGGGGCAGCAAAATTTGAATTTATTGATGAGTGAGGTCAACTCCATTCTGATTGCCGGCGCAAAAGTTGGAATCAACTCGATTCATACTTATGAATGGACGAACGCAAACGGTGGCGACCAGTATTCGAGTGTTTCATACGACCAACTCGGAGTGTTGTTTGCTTCGGGTTCAATGGGAGTGTCAAGTTCGGATGAAGGCAACTACATCAACGTGTTTCTCGTCAGCGATATTGCTTTTCCGGGAAGTTCGTTTACGATTCTCGGTCTATCCGGAGGAATTTTGGGGCCACCCCTGAACGGGCTTCTGACGAGCGGTCTGGCGTTTGCCACGTTTGATGAACTCGGCGTGTTCAATGCGTCGTGTAGTCCTACGACACCGACCGATGCGTGCGCTCGCAATTCGCTGCAAGCAGATTTTCTTGAAATGGGAGCCACAATCGCGCATGAGCTTGGGCATTACTTGGGGTTGAATCATCCTTCCGAGCGAACCGATGGAACTTCTGCCCAACGCCATGATCAATTGACCGATACTCCAACTTGCGCACCCAGAGTCGACAGCATTACCGGTTCGTTCGATCTGGATCAGCTATCTTGTTATCAGGATTCGACCGCGCAGCCCAGTTCATCGACTTCCTGCTCGAGTGCTTGCGATGCCGCGATTGGTGGGGGCAATCATTATTTAAACATTTTGTCGACAGTGAACTCGACACCCATCTATTATTGTCCAGCGGTCAACGAATGTGAATTCAATCATTTGATGTGGTACACCACAAAAAACCGAGCACTTCTGAGCGGTGCCTGGCACGAAGACGGCAATCTTATTTCTCCGCAAGCTTCTGCAGTTGTTCAGTGGGGGCCATTTGTGAGATAATTCTCGCATGTGGCTCTGTCGGTACCTTTCACTTTTATTCCTGTTTTCATCGCTCCAGGCCTATGCTGGCACTCCTGACGAAATCCGCAGTGCCATCAAGTCAGAAATGTCGCAGCGGCATCCGGAGCCTTCCGAGGGATTTTGGTCGAAGCTCGGGCCCGAGGCGCTGCCGGTTCTGAAACAAATGTATTCGGAAAGCGATTCTTCATTCGAGAAGTCATGGTTAATCGATGGATTGGGATACTTTTCAGACCCTAGCGTAGGAGAATTGCTGGAAAAGGAAATCGAAGCCACGACCAATGCGATTTTAAAAAAGAAATTGCTGCATTCATTGATTCAATCGCAGGGCGAAGCTGCACTCGGATTTTCAGAGACCTATCTCAAGGACCCTGAGGCCCATGTACGCCTCGAAACCGCGCGTGCCATTCGACAGTATGTTACCGGAAAAAATGCAGACGAAATTCTGGCGCGGTATTACGAAAATGAAAAAGCGACCTGGGTGAAGGACGAGGTTAAGAGAACGCCTTCACTTCGAGTGGCCAAAGTGGCGACCGCTGATTTTCCGGCTTTGCCTGAAAGCGCGTGGACTGGTCAATGGGAAGGCTTTTATGTTTCTTCCGAGAAAACGACCCGTGCAACTCTGACATTGACACTCTTAAGTGCTTCGGCGACACCGTTACAGCAGAAGTGGAAAGCTGAAATTAAATTACCGAAATTGAGTGTCTTTGAAATCAAAGGTAAGCCCTTTGAAGTGATTTATTATCAATCGAAACAAAGGCATTGGATCGAGTTAAGAAATAAAATGGATGACCGTGTTTTTATAGGAGTGAGAAAATGAACGAATACGACGAAGGACGAATCTGGTACAAGAAAAAAGGCGGAGTCGTGACCGTGGGCCTGACCGAAAAGGCCGTGGATGAAATCGGCGGAATTCAGGGTTTAAGCCTTCCGGTCGAAGGCGATGAAATTCAGGAAGGCGATGTGGTTGGAGAGATCGAAGGTGAAAAGACCACTTTCGAAGTGATCGCCCCGCTCAGTGGCACCATCGAAGCCGTGAATGAGGAGTTGAATCATGAATATGAAGTCCTCGAAAGCGATTCACTCGATGAAGGATGGATTTACAAGATTCGTGTTGTAGGTGAAGGCGAAGAAGAGGAATAATTCTACTGCATTTTCAACATGGCGAGTTCGAGCAGGATTTTCTTGAAGAAGCCTGCAAAATATTCTTCCTGTTTGAGCGCAATGAAGTCTTCGATCGAAAAGGAGACGCCCGCTTCCTCGTAATAACGAAGCAGATCATGGGCCACGATAAAGGCGCTCGAAAGAGGCGAGATTCTTGAGTAATTTATTTTTTGCGGAAACCCGCTGCCATCACAGGCTTCATGGTGTTGCGCGATGATGTTGTCCACATCCGGTGGAATTCCCTTAAAGCGGGCCGTGATTTCCGCCGCCTTGATCGGATGCTGAATGAATTCTTCATATTCCTTTTTCGTCATTTTGGCCTTCGCGGTCGGCAACAGTTTTAAATCCTGTTCGAACTTGGTATGGGTTTCGACGTTCAACGTAGAGTCGTGCAGCATCGACGCCAGGGCCATTTTGTAAGCCGTTCCTTCTGAATCCCATTCCATCAGACGGGTGATGTGGTTTGCGATGAAAGGAAGTCTCGAGCTGTGAACTGCCAGATAGTTTCCCGAAGAGAGATTCAGGTTCTTGAGGAGCGACGAAAGTGATGGGTTAGTGGCAATGGTTTTAAGCGCCAGGTCGACTCCGGTCTTGGTTATGTTTTCTAGTTCTTCCGAGAAACCAAAATTCGAGGCGAGATCATGCACGGCTGATGCAATTTCATCACCTAAGGTGATGCGTTCGTCGCTTTTGAACGTATTATTCTGTACGAGCGCCGAATAAACTTGGATCTGCTTCTGGATGAACGCTTTTGCATGATCGCGTTGGATGAACAAATGCGAAATTTTTTTCTTTCGGAAGCGATCGAGTTCTTCGGCTCCGAAAAAGTCGTTTTCATTGATCACTTTTACGAATTTTTGGTCCGAAAGGCGGGCATAAAGCGGATAAGGTACATTGCCCGATCGGAAGAGATGTTCAACAGCGATGCTGACATACGGATCGAGGGGCTCGGCCGGACTTTGAGCTGCCGTCGAGTTTGCAGCCTGAATCTGAAGAATCGCTCTTTTGAGACCTTCGGTAAAAAGCGGTTTTTGTGCGTAACCATCGGGTTTGGCCAGGCGGAATTCCTGAATGGTGCCCGGTTCTTTTTCAGAAAGCAGAATCAATTTGATAGGTAATTTCGTGGCCTGAATCAATTGCAGGATTTTGCCGGCGTTGATGGCAGGCGGTAGATGTTCAGAAATGATGATGTCGAAATTCGGATTTGCATCGAGAACGGTCTTTGCTTCGGCATCGGTTTTTACTCCGATGGGCCTGACTCCGAATTCAGATTCGATGAAAAACGCGGCGAGATCGAACACTTCGGGGTCGCTTTCGATCATGAGGATTCGGAGGAGTTTGTTTTCCGGGTCTGCCATAGGTTTCCATCCCTATTGTACTAGGAAATCGAAATGCTTTCTTGATTTTATGGCGTAGAAGTTTTGACGCCCATCGAAGCCGGCCCGAAAGAATGGGGCAGGAGTTCCTGATGCGAAAATTCTGCGACTTCTCCGGTTGGATTGACCAGAATGATTCGGCAATTCGGAGCTGCAAACTCGTTGATCATTTGGCGGCAGAGTCCGCAAGGTGCCGAAGGGGGGCTGCTGGTGGTGGCAATCACGACTGAAGTGATTTTTATGCCCGGGCCTTCTTCGCTCACGGCCTTGGTGATGGTCGTTCGCTCGGCACAGATTCCCACGCTGTAACATGCATTTTCGACATTGCAGCCGGCGTAGGATTTTCCATTAGCGAGGGTGACGACAGATCCTACTTTGAATTTGCTATACGGTGCGTACGCTTTTTTCTGAACTTCGAGTGCTTGAGCCATCAGGGTCTTGTCGGGTGAAGCGTTCATCGTACGTTAGCCTCCAGAATTAATTTGGGAGCCGCCTTTTTAGAAGTGCTGATCTTGAGGTAGCTCTTCAGTAAGCGCTCGACATTTTCGAAGTTGGTCTTTGCATTGCCGAAGACCGTGACCAAAGTATCTCCCGCTTTTACCTGAGAGCCCAGTTTCTTATGAAAAAAGAAGCCGACTTCGTGCTCGATCGGTGCACCTACTTGATTTCGACCGCCACCCAGTTGAATGAGGAGTCGTCCGATTCCTTCAGGATTCATTTCGGTGACATAACCTTTTTTCGTACTGCGAATCTCAACGACCTTTGCCGATTTCATATAGCGCCAAGGCTCTTCAAGCGATTCTGCATCGCCTCCTTGGGCTTGGATCATTTGTTTGAACTTGGTCCAGGCGCTGCCGTCCTGAAGGCGAGAAATCGCAAGTTTTCGGCCCTCGGACAGGTTTTTTACGACTTTTCCCGCTTCGAGCATCTGCGCGCAGAGATGGATGGTCAGTTCCTTGAGGTCGACAGAGCTGAGTCCGTACGGATTCAGTTTTTCATTCTTCAGGACTTCGATGCATTCGTAAATTTCGAGTGCGTTTCCGACGGCGTATCCCAGCGGTTGGTCCATGTTGCTCAGTGTGGCGCGAAGTTCGACACCGGATTTTTTTGCAACGGCACGTAAGGTCTTAGCCAGTTGCATCGCTTCGGTTTTTCTTTTCATGAAAGCACCACTGCCTACTTTGATATCCATGACCAGACCGTTAGTGCCTTCAGCGATTTTTTTAGAAAGAATGGACGAGGTGATCAGGGGAATGCATTCGATGGTGGCCGTGACGTCCCGAAGGGCGTAGAATTTTCGATCAGCCGGGGCGATATGTTCGCTCTGCGAAATGATTGCACAGCCGATGTCATTCAGGATCTGAACAAACTCTTCCTTACTTAAAACTGCACGATAGCCCGGGATGGCTTCGAGTTTGTCGATGGTGCCGCCGGTGTGGCCGAGTCCGCGCCCAGCCATCATTGGCACCTTGAGACCGCACGCTGCAGCCAGGGGGCCGAGAATGATCGAGACTTTGTCTCCAATTCCGCCGGTTGAATGCTTATCGACTTTGGCGCCTTTGACTTTCGACAGGTCGTAACGTTCGCCTGATTCGACCATCGATTTTGTTAGATTTGCGGTTTCATCAAAGGTCATGCCGGTAAAATAAGTGGCCATTAAAAAAGCAGTGATCTGATAATCCGGAATCTCACCTTTGCTTGCGGCTTGCACGAATTGAGAAATTTCGTCCGCACTCAGTTCGATTTCGTCGCGTTTTTTTTGAATGAATTCCGGGGCAGACAAGGGTTGCAGTGGGTTCATGTGAGTCTCATTTGTGAAAGAAAACTTTTTCCGCAGGAATGCGGGCTATGGGCCAGAGCTTCAAAAACGGTTGCGCCCATATCGGCAAAAGTAGCGCGGGTTCCGAGGTCGATATTTTCGGGTGCCGAAGGTGAGTAGGCGATGATCGGAACAAATTCGCGGGTATGATCCGTGCCCCGGAAAGTCGGGTCGTTGCCGTGATCCGAAGTAAGAATCAGCAGATCATCCGGACGGAGTTTCTTTAAGATCAATCCTAAGGCGGTATCGAATTCCTCGAGTGATTTTCCAAACCCGGCGACGTCGCGGCGATGACCGAAATTCATGTCGAAGTCGATCAGATTTACGTAAATCAAGCCTGAATTACGCGTGTCGAGTTGCTCGAGCACAACCTGAAGTCCATGGGTGTTTCCGTGCGTGTCGATATTTTCAGGAATGCCGACACCGGCAAAAATATTCGAGATCTTGCCCACGCCGAGTACCGGAATGTGACGGCTGACGAGATCATCTAGTATGGTCTTTCCAAAAGGCAATTGGGCGTAATCCTTGCGGTGGTACGTGCGTTCGAATTTTTTGCCCTGGCGCGGGTCGCCCACGAAGGGGCGGGCAATCACCCGGCCAATGTTGAATTCATCACAGATTTTTCGTGCAGATTTACAGATCGAATAGAGACGATCCAAACCGAAGAATTCTTCGTGTGCAGCTACTTGCCAGACGCTGTCGGCCGAAGTGTAGAGAATGGGCTTTCCGCTCAGAATGTGCTCGATTCCGAGTTCTTCGATGATTTCAGTTCCACTTGCTGCCTTATTTCCCAGGATTCCAGGAAGCTGATTTTCTTTCAGCCAACGATCGACCATGGCATCCGGAAAATGTGAGAAGACCTGAAACGGCTTTGATACCGGAAGGCCGGCCATTTCCCAATGTCCCGACGTGGTGTCTTTTCCGGTCGACGCTTCTTTTGCTTTTCCGTGGGCACCGATGACGCGGTCCGGGGTGTGGGTTCCCGCAATCGGGGTGACAAAATTTGCACCGAGACTCAGCAGATTCGGCAAAAGCAGCGGTGTTTTTGTTTTTTGAAAAATGGATTTCGAGAGATTACCCAAAGTGTTCGAACCCAGATCGCCAAACTCAACGGCATCCGGAGCTTCTCCGACGCCGACACCATCCATTACGATCCAGATCACACGTTTCATTAGTAAGTTCCTGTATGAGTCAGGCCATTCAGGATTGCCACTCCTGCCGAGGTTCCCAGTCGGTCGGCGCCGGCATTGATCATTTCGATGGCCATCGCAAAATCGCGAATTCCGCCTGACGCCTTGATTCTGGTCTCAGGCTTCAGAGTCTGCCGCAAAAGCTTGATGTCTTCAAGGGTGGCGCCGGCATTTGCGACCCCAGTGGCAAAACCGGTGGAGGTTTTCACAAAGGCCGCGCCGGCCGCTTCAGCGATCTTTGCCACTTCGACCATTTCGGTTGAATGAAGGTAGGCGGTTTCGATGATGACTTTGAGCGGAAGTTTTCCGCAGGCTTGTGCGACCCGATATATGTCGTCCTGAAGTTCGTCCATCCGGCGGTTCTTCAGGAAGCTGATGTTAATGACCATGTCGATTTCGGTCGCGCCATCTTCTATTGCCCGTTTGGCTTCGGTTACTTTGGCTTCAGTGCGCGAGTATCCGAGGGGAAAGCCCACCACTGTAATGACTTCGGTTGTGGATCCTTGCAGGAGTCTGACTCCTTCCGAAACCCAGGTGGGTGGGATACAAACGGTCTTGAACCCATAGTCTGCTGCCTCTCGGCAAAGAAGTTCCAGATCGGAAATCAATAAAGTAGGTTTGAGCAGTGTATGGTCAATTTTTTGGGCTAATTGGGGCTGAGTTAGGCTGATTTGCTTCATAATTCACGTTTTTAGGTTGATGTTCTCCCTATCATGCTATACCCTGAAGTCAGAGTCGTGTGAAGACCGACTCAAAGTTTTGCTCCGATAGGCGGAGTTCAGAAGAAGCTAAAAACAGTTTTAGCTAGAATATTAAGAAACAGAATTAAGAACTTATAAAAAGACGTTAGTGAAATCAACGTCGTAACATTAAGGACAGCGTAGCGAGAAGCTCCCGGAAGAATAACTTCGAACGAAGCGAATCCCGGAAGTATTCAGATAAAGTTTAAAATTACTCATGAAGAATCCAAGCCTCAACCATCAGAAGCGACCCGCAAGTGAACTCAAGAGTGCACTCGAGGGGGTCCGGCATCAAAATCGATTGCCAATAGCTGAGCGGCTTTTCTTCTCCGTGACTAAGAAGCACTCGTAAGTGCAAGCTTTTCTCTCTGCGCCTCCAGTAACAGGTGGTGAGTATGGCCAAAGAACTAATTATCAATGCATCCCTTCCCGAAGTGCGTATCGCGCTGATGGAAGACGGACAGATCCAAGAATTACTAATCGAACGAGATAGCGAAAAAGGAATTACCGGTAATATTTACAAAGGCCGGGTCACCCGCGTGTTGCCCGGAATGCAGGCAGCGTTCGTAGACGTCGGTCTCGAAAAAGCAGCGTTCCTTTATGTCGACGACATTTACGTACATCCAAAAGTGATGGGCGAAGAGACCGAAATCCACGAAATGGATGAAGGTCAGGATGAAGGCAATTCAAACGACGATTCTGAAGAATACGAGACTAGCGGCGATCAGGGCGATGAAGCCCATGACGCTCACGATGCGCAAATGGGTTCAGAAAGCCTAGAGTCGCACGTTGCAGAACATGTTGAAGCAGAAATGACTGCATCGGTAGATGAGGTCGAACAAGAAATTCATGATGCCGCAATGGACGGCGACGAAGACGAAGAAGGCGATTCCGATGAGTCGGATGATTCTGAAGAATCTGAACAGGGTTCAGATCAGGCTAACGAAACTTCCGAGCAGCAGTCAGAAATGGCCATGTCCTCTGAAAATGCCGATGTGAATGCCGAAGGAAGCACCTCTGAAGGCAATGCCGAAGGATCGTCTGAATTGTCGGGCCTGGCCCAACCAGGCAAGGGTGGAAGAAAATTCCGTGGTCGTCAGCGTAACCGTCGTCGTGGACGCGGTGGCAAAGATGGCAAGGATACAAAAACAACTGGTCAATTTGCAGCTGGAGAATCTTTCGAAGATCCGAACCTGATTCCGTCGTCAATGACTGAAAATCTTCAGGACAAAGGTGATGTTGAAAGCGATCGCGCCCAAATGGAAGGCGAAGCTAGAAATACCACGGGTAATACCGGCAAGGCCCGTAATCGTGCCGAGTTCCGTCAGCCGCGCAATCGCGATCGAAGAATCAAGTCGCGCCATTCGAAACCACGCGCACAAGCCAATATTGCAGATTTATTAAAAGAAGGCCAAGAGGTCATTGTTCAAGTAGCAAAAGATCCGATCGCCACCAAGGGCGCACGTCTTACCTGTCATGTGAGTTTGCCCGGGCGTCACCTCGTGTGTATGCCGACGATCGATCACGTGGGAGTGAGCCGTCGTATTGAACGCGATGACGAGCGCCGTACCTTGCGCGACTACGTCGAAAAAAATCGTCCACGAAAAATGGGTTTCATTGTCCGAACTGCGAGTGGCGGCAAGAATCCAGAAGCCTGGATCAAGCAGGACATTGATTATCTTTCGAAACTTTGGACCAAAATCAGAAACAAGGCAGACGACGTGTCGGCTCCTTCACTGGTGTACGAAGACTTAAACTCGGTCCTTCGTTCCATCCGTGACTGGGTGAACGAAGACATCGACAAGATCATTGTCGATTCACGCTATCACTACAACGAGCTCATGGAGTTCGCTGATCGTTTCATGCCAGCCCTGATCGACAAGATCGAACTTTATTTGGGCGACATTCCTATTTTTGATGCTTACGGAATTTCTTCAGAATTGCACCGTTCGCTCGAACGTCGCGTTTGGTTGAAGAGCGGTGGTTACATCGTCATCGACCAAGCCGAAGCCTTGGTTGCAATCGACGTCAATACCGGACGTTTCGTGGGTAAGACCAATCTTGAAGCGACCATTCTGAAAACCAATCTCGAGGCGGCCGAAGAGATTGCCTATCAGTTGCGACTGAGAAATTGCGGCGGAATCATCATTGTCGACTTGATCGACATGGAACGCGAAGAAAACAAGATGCGAGTCTATCGCGCCATGGATGAAGCCCTGAAGAAGGACCGTGCGCGCCCTACGATTCAGAAGATTTCGGATCTGGGTCTGATCGAAATGACCCGAAAACGGACGCGCGATACGATCATTCGTACTTTGTGCGAACCTTGCGTGCATTGCGAAGGAAAAGGTTTCTCGAAAAGCACCCGTACGGTTGCTTACGAAATCCTGCGTGAAGTCGAACGCCTTGGCGTTGATCGCGATGCAAGAAAGATTCTCATTTCGGCGCACGAAAGCGTCATTGATATCCTGGCGATTGATCTTCGTGAAGCCATGGATTCGCTCGAAAAACGTTACAACAAAACGGTTTACCTGCAAGGGGTGATGGATTTTCACAGCGAACAATTTGAAGTGGTTACGGACCGTACTCCCGGCAAGAAGCAAAGCCAGGATATCGCCCGTCAGCTTCGCATCGAGCGCGAGCGCGCCGAACGTAAAGAAAAACAAAAGTCACGCAGTCGCGAAGACCGTGAAGAGCGAGGCCCGCGTGAAGACCGAAATTCTCGTGATGAGCGGGATGACGAACTGTCTGCAATGGATGCCGCGCCACCTTCATCAAGCGAGCCAGTGGTTCCGGCACCTCCCGCTAAAAAAGCAGAAGGCGCATTCGTGGTCAAAGCTGCAGTAATTGCTCCGGCTACTAAAATTGTGGCGAAAGAGCCGGTAGAGGGCGAAGTACAAGAAGAAGCAGCGCCTGCTGAAGCCGATCTCGATACTGAACAAACTGAATTCATGGGAAATGCCGAGCCAGTGATGGTTTCGCGCGGAAATACTTCCGGCGGTGGTTCTCATGGTGGAATTGAAGATGAAGACCAATTGGCCTATCTCAGAGCCCAAGCAGCGCAAGACGCTGCATTGGCTTACGAAGGTTCGTCTCCATCCGTTCCAGGCAGTGACCGGGGCGGACAAAGCCGCGGTGGCCATCGAAATAACCAGAACCCACGCAATAATAATCAGCGGGGTGGGGGACGCGGCGGACAACAGCAGCGTGATTCCCGAGGTGGGGGGAGGGGGCGCCCTCAACAACAAAGGTTCCCCAGCAGAAATCAAAACCGACCGCAGCCTGAAAGAGCCTCAGGACCAGCCCCAGTCGCCGCCCAGTCGGCAGCCCCGGGCCCTCAGCATGTTTATGAAGCTCAAGTCCCGGATTATGAAGTCCTGATCAAGCCAACAAGCGGTGATGGTAACGGATAAGGCTGCATACAAGCGGCTTTGCCGCTGGTAGCAGCTGGAATGGCTTTATGATTTACGCTCTCGAATTTTCATTATCTGAACAAGTCGAACTCAAGCCACGGGTCGAGCCTGCACGCATGCAGGGTAGAACCGACGCGCTTGCCCGCTTCAATGATTTTTGCAGTGACCTCGCTGAGGGAGAGTTCTTCGGGGTAACTGAAGGGATGTTACTCGCGGAAGAAGCCCATGAGCGCGGCTATGAAACCGAATCGTGGGTTCTCGATGCGGGCGAAGCGCCTCACGAACGGGATTGGTTGGCGCAAGAAAAAATCCTCCACCTTACTGCCTACTTTAAAACAGAAAAATCGGCACAGGCGGCGCGCTCTTTTTTGTCGCGAGAATACTCGCTAGAAAAAGAAGCGAAAGTGGTCGTGCAAGAAGAGCAGGATTGGAACGCGACCTGGAAAGCGTCTTTTACCGGAATCGAAGTCGACGAGAATTTGCGGGTTCTGCCTCCGTGGCATGAAGAAGTACTGGCCGGAAAATACGACCGCAACAAAGTAATTGTCATCAATCCGGGGGCTGGGTTCGGAACAGGTACTCACGAGACGACGCAATTATGCCTGCGTATTTTGCGTTCGCTCGGTGATCTTAAGAATAAAACGGTTCTCGATTTTGGAAGCGGCTCCGGAATTCTTGGTATTGCAGCCGCTCTTCAAGGCGCCACGGTTTATTGTGTCGAAATCGATGCGATGGCGAATGATAATGCCCGAGACAATGCCAAGCTCAATGGCGTTGAAGAAAAAATTTCTTTTCTAACCACCATTCCGAAAGAGATTAGAAAAAGCCTGGGTGGAAACCCGGTTGATGTGCTCATCGCAAATATCTTACGGCCTATTTTAATTCAATTTTCGGTCGAGATCATGGATTGCCTGAAGCCCGACTCGGAGCTCGTGCTCTCGGGTTTGATTGAAAGCGATCTCGATCAGGTGATTGCCACTTATCAAAAAGGCGGAGCGCCGTTCGCTGTCGAGAGACAAGAGCGTAATGAGTGGCGGGCACTGTGGTTAAGGCGTTCATAGGTTGAAAGCCGCGATTCACCACATGAACCCGTGAGGCGTAGCGGATGCTTGTGGCAAATTGAAATGAGTCTAGCAGCTTTATCCGGACTTCTATAAGATGAAATGAATGGAAAAGATTTTAATCAGCGCATGTTTGCTTGGAGAAAGAGTCAAATATCATGGTGGGCACGCCTTGGTTGAGAATTCAACACTAGACCAATGGAGAAAAGAAGAGCGTCTAGTGATCATCTGTCCTGAGGTATCGGCTGGATTTCCTACGCCACGGCGCCCTTCTGAAATTATTGGGGGTGGTGATGGAGAAGATGTGCTAAGTCAGTCTGCAAAAATACTCAATCATGACGGCACTGATGTTACAGATGGGTACATTGCCGGCGCAAAGAATGCCCTTGCCCTCGCGATTCAGCATCAAATTAAAATTGCGATCCTAAAAGAAAATAGCCCTTCATGTGGCAGTAGCTTGATCTATGACGGAACTTTTACCGGTAAAAAGAGATCTGGTAAGGGAACTACTTCTGCACTTCTTGCGGCAAATGGAATTCGGATTTTTAGTGAATTTGAAATTCACGAGGCGTTGATTTTGATTACAAAGCTAGAAGCCGGAATTTAATTGTGGTTTTCAAATAACCAACGTTGTTTAACGTATGAAAAAATACTGGTCACGATTAAATGAATTATGTTTACCTGTAGGGTGATCTGTTTTGACCAGTAGGGTTCATTCACGTTCAGTGACGTTTGAATGAAATATTGTTGACTTAAATAGTATGGGATGTTAGCTTCCACGTCAGTGAACCCCTTAATCTCAAAGTCAGTCTATTTAGCATGCGCGGCGATGATATTTTCAACATCTGCCCATTCATTAGAGCTAAATGACATTAAGCCGTGCGATCACTTTCGATTCGATCTGAACTACGTTTCTGATCTTTCCGTTCCAGAACCCAAATCGTGTTTTGTTTCATACGAGCCATCAGAAACCAATAAACCGGGTAACACCTATTTGGTAAATGAAACCATTTATTCTCTTTGGAAAAACTACCAATTCTATTCGTACAAAGAATCGGGAAAAATCCAGATTTGCGCTAAAGTAATCATTGTTAATAAAAGGGTACAAGAAACAGAAATGGTAGAGTTTAGAGAGAAGAGCGACAAAAGTGCTGAAAACATTGCTCATTGTGATAACTCCCTAGAGATTTTGGTAAATGGAAGCCGAAACGAAGTTCAGAATTCAATGCAGCTTTTAGAATCGTGCCTAGTTAACACTAAATAGGGTTTGAATTCTAATATGGTTCATTTAATTTTCAGGGTTTTTATCTTAGTTCTCATTCTTCAGAATTCAGCGTTTGCGCAAACCGACGGGGACGATGGAACTGAGGGTTCGACTGTTTCGGAATCCAAAATTGAAGTGAAGACCTCTGCGGTTTTGTTTCCCGATGAAGTTTTTATTACAGGCGTGAATTCAAAAGGACAGGCGGAAAATACGGGCTGTTATTATTCCATCGTTTTTACGGGTGGTAGCGCTTCGGTTTGTTCGACGGATAAATACAGTTGTCAAAGTGGCTATCGAGTTCTAGTGGATGCGAAACGCGATCATAAAAACGTAAAAATTCGATACTCGGAAGAAGCTCTTTCGGCAGGTCCCTTCAGTTTTAATTCGACGTGTTCGATATCTGCGACCAGCGAAACTCACCGCTAAAACGATTTTCTCACGAGCGGTAATTCTGCAATTTACTCTAGAAACGGTTTCATTACCACTTTAAAAATCATGTTCCTAATCGTGCAGCCACTTCACTGCTTCCGGAAAATGCTAG
>CAIKYX010000089.1 GCA_903831745.1 Oligoflexia bacterium | reverse complement strand
AGGTGGTTCAGGATCAACAGGTGGTTCAGGATCAACAGGTGGTTCAGGATCAACAGGTGGTTCAGGATCAACAGGTGGTTCAGGATCAACAGGTGGATCAGGCTCAACAGGTGGTTCAGGATCAACAGGTGGATCAGGATCAACAGGTGGATCAGGATCAACAGGCGGATCAGGATCAACAGGCGGAAACAGTTTCGTAGTAGATGGCATCCGCTGTGCGAGTGTTGAAGACTGTGCTGCTGCAGCACGTACCGGTTTCGCTCTGCCAAGTGATTTGATGAAAGCAAAATCAATTTCTATGGGCGAACAAACCTCTCGAATCGGCGACAGTGTCGGTGGTCAAACTGACGATGTCGATGTCGAGCAAGCCGAACTTCAAGATCAAGATCTCGAAAATCGTGCGCAAAGCATCGCTTCTGATTATCAAATGAATGTCAGTAGTGCTCGTCAATTGGCAACTCTTGCAGACAAGGTGCAAACCCTTACCGAGCAAGGCACCATGACTTCCGAAGATCGAGCTGCCATTACCGATGCCGCGCTCAGTGTGGCCGGAATCTCGGGTGCTGATGTAAATGCGGCAATTGCGAGAGTGATTGGCAGCGGAGATAAAAACGCAATTGATGATTTGATGACTAAAGCTGCGGCAAACCTCGGGATGCCGAATGCCGAAGGAATACGCGACCAATTGCTTCCGTCATTAGGGATTCATTTCTGAAGTTCAGGACAAGGCACCCGGTAAGTGTGGCTTTGCCACCTTACGGGTGCTGAAGTGGAAAGTATGATCAAGTAATGAACTCAGATTATTTAAATTAATTTAGTTGAAACAAGTTTGTGGATTTGATAGATCCACACTGGAATTGCTGCAGGGCCCGGTAATGAGAGAGACAGCGGTAGAGGCCCAAATGGGAATGAGAGAGAAAAAGCGAGAATTTACACTCCCATGTAAATGCGCTTTTAAACAGAAAGAGAGAGAGACTCACAGATGAATCTTCCGAAATTAAACATGAAGAACATAGCGACCTTCCTCGGCGTAGGAATGATGGCACTTACCTTAAGTGCCTGTAGCAAACACAGACAAACGAGCACCGTGGTCATCGTGGTGCATGATGGTTATTACGGGTATTGGAGTGGGCCATATTGGTGTGATTGGACCAACAATTATTGCGGAACCGGAGTATCTTACGGAATTTACGACAACGGACTTTATTACAACGGCGTCTACTGGAGCGACTGGAGCAGTGGCGGCAGTAGTGGCGGTGGCACTGGTTCAAGCGGTGGCGGAAGTACTGGTGGTTCAGGATCAACAGGCGGATCAGGATCAACAGGTGGTTCAGGATCAACTGGTGGTTCAGGATCAACAGGCGGTTCAGGATCAACTGGTGGTTCAGGATCAACTGGTGGTTCAGGATCTACTGGTGGAAACAGCTTCGTGGTCGATGGTGTCAACTGCACCAATCTTCAGGGTTGCGTGACTGCTGCTGGATCTGACTTCGCACTTCCAAGTGACTTGATGAAAGCAAAATCAACTTCACTCGGAGCGCAAGGCTCTAAGATCGGTGACAGTGTCGGTGGCCAAACTGACGACGTCGATGTTCAGCAAGCCGAACTTCAGGATCAAGATCTCGAGAATCGTGCTCAAGGCATCGCTTCTCAGTATCAAATGAACGTAGGCAGTGCCCGTCAATTGGCACAACTTGCGGACAAGGTACAGAATCTGACTGATCAAGGAACCATGACTGCAGAAGATCGCGAAGCGATTACCGATGCAGCTCTGAGTGTTGCCGGACTCTCGGGTGATGATGTCAATGCTGCGATTGCAAAAGCAATCGGAAGCGGAGACAAAGGCGCAATTGATGAGTTGATGACCAAAGCAGCGGCAAACCTCGGTATGCCGAATGCAAACGGAATCCGCGATCAATTGCTTCCATCACTTGGAATCAATTTTTAAACTTCTGAATAAGGCTGCGACGAAGTGGCTATGCCACTCGTAAGCAGCTGGAATGCACAAGTACAAGGCACCCAGTAAGTGTGGCTCCGCCACCTTACGGGTGCTGAAGTGAATCAGTATGAGGGAGTCGGGCAATGTCCGGCTCCCTTTTCTTATGTATAAGGCTGCGACGAAGTGGCTATGCCACTCGTAAGCAGCTGAAATGGGGTATAAGGCAGCCGAGCATTCGGCTTTGCTGCTTTACTTTACGTCTCGGATGAGTCTCAAGAAATCTTTGAAAAAGAAACCTTTTGGATTAAATACCTGCATCTTCCATTCGCTAAATTCAAAGAAAATAAAACCCGGTTTCAGCAATCCGAACTTGGCCATTTCATCAGGTTGATCGATCCAAATCAGGTTGGGTGGATTGAGATCGAGCATGATACCTATTTCTTGTAGTTTTTCTTGAAATTGAAAGACTTCTTGAAGTCCAATGAGGACTTCGTTTGGAAAGGTTCCTTTGAATATACTTTTTAGTTTTGCCATGCTTTTGCCGAAAGCACGCGGTTTTACTAAAATAAGCCCTTTGTCAGTTTCAAATCTCATTAATATTGGAATGATCGGTGCGCTTCCGGCTTTTAAGGTTCCCGAGGAGTAATAATTGAGATCAATCTGGTTTTGGCTCAACCACGTTAAAATTCGGTCGTAAGTCAGAGTCTCTTGTCTGAGCATGTGATCGCATAATGGAATCAATCGGCTTGAGGTTGCCCAGCAAGAAGGTATTTTTACGACCTCAGTGCCCGATTCCGGACGGTACAAAACTTTGCCTGACGCGGAGTCTGTAATCTCAACCAATTCGGAAACCCTGGCTGAGTTTCCGTAACCGACCTCTGTGCCGGTTGAAATGATATAAGGAAGGGTAACTACGGTAATGTTCTCAAAGCTTTTGGTAAATGTTCGAACTGAAAAGTTGGCAATGCGCCGCAAGAGCGATGCGCAGGTACTTTTGATGTCTGCACGAGAGTGAGAAGGGTTTAACAAGAAAAAAGAGATGAGAATAAGCGCCGAAATTTTAATGCGGCGATCTTTTAGGCGAATTGAATTTGCGTCAACGCCCAACCCTTTAATGATTAATCACAATCTTGGTCGTAAACATTCCGCCTGTTGGTTCCGAAATTCGCAGAATGTACATTCCACTCGCAAAGTTGGCGACGTTGATGTGCTGTTCTGAGGCAAATGAACCGCCGACATTAAAGTCGAGGGTGTTTGCGTAAACCACGCGTCCTGTTCCTACTTCAACCAGCTCGACTTGTTGCGATCCCCAGCTCATGATCTTAGGCATCATGTTCAGCCAATTGTAGTTGGATGGAACCGGATTCGGATAGACATTCATGTCATTGCCATAAGGCTCTGGATTCGGATTGTTTTCGACCGGAAGCAAACCAAACACGGTGAGTTGCTGGCGGGTTCCGACAAACACGTTTCCGTTTGCCACTGTGGGAACTGCAAATTTTACGGCGTTTCCTGGAGCGTTCAGTTTGGTGCGATCGTTTACATTCACATTCAATGGGCTATGATACAAAAGCTTCAGCGTATCCGAATTGTAGGCATAAAGAACCGGGCGACCATCGCTAGAAGTCGGTGCCGCAAAGTAGTCACCGTTATAAGTATAAGCACTCGGGTCAAGGTACCAAACGATTCCGTCTTTACTTCCGTTCGAGGTAATCGAAGTGGTGGCCCCGCGTACCGAAATCAAAGCGTCAGTAGAATCAGAAGCATTCGGAAGAAGTTTGCCGTTCTTCAGTGGAATCGAAGTCAGGTAATCTCCTGCGGCCGCGATGAAGATTTTTCCATCATAGCCTTGAGCTGCATCCGCATCCGAGTGAAAGAACGAAGCCGTGCCGTAAATTCCAGGACCATCAGCAATGTTGCCCGGAAAGAAATAGGGCAGCTCCTGCACGATTTGCGGATCGCTGCTGGCGTGTGGATCTTGATTATAATGTTGAACTGGCGAGTTCGGATCAGAAAAGTGATCGCGATCGATCAAATAGACGGTTCCTTCTTTTCCTCCTGCCACGAGTAAGTTCGGATGAGCGCCCGGTTGAGGAGGTAAAAGCAATACACCTCCAGAGCCCAAGTCGACATCTGCTGTATTTAGAAAAGGATTAGTATAGGGGGTAAACCAATCGTCTGGTGCATCATTCGTCAAGTCAGTCGAACTTTGATTTTTATGAAACTTGCGAGTGGGGTCATAGGCAAGCTTGATGACAGAGTTGCCCAAGTCGACTGTCTTTGGAGACTCCAATTCTGGGTCTCCGTTAGCAGTAGAAAAATAAATGTTTCCATTGCCATCAATCGCTGGTGCGCCACCTGCCTGCCAGATAGTGCCCAGTCCGTAATTCGGAGTGGTCATCCAGACGTCCCGGAAGTTCAGCGTTTTTGAGTCATACGCGAAGACCCAGCCATGCGATCCGTAGCCGACATCGTCGCGATCATCAAATGATGCGAACATGATATAGAGATTGTGGGTGGTTGGATCAATCGAAAGACCCATGCGTGAAAGCTGCATGCTCGCGTAAAATCGAATCAAGCCGTTGTTGCTTCCAGATCCATTTCCAGGAAGAATCGCATTGATCACAGCGGGAGTGAAAAGTTCAGCTCCGGTAGCAAGATCGAGCGCGTGAAGTTTCCAGAAGAATTCATTATCTTCTTTGGTCATCGCGGTTACGTAAATCGCGCCGTGAGGACCTACCGACATATCAATCACCGGAGTGGCAGCGATACCGACTTCGGGCGCAATATTCGGCGCTCTGACTTCGATACTGGTTGGTGCATCACAGACGCGGCCTGCCGGGCAAGCGCAGGTGCTTGCGGTGGCCGTTGCGGTTCCGCATTGAGGATCGAGTGGAAAATGCTCGAGAAAGCTGGTTTTCCAAACCCATTCCTTGAGGAGTTGTGAGGGATCATTCGGATCCCAAAGATTATAATCCCACGCGTATACCGAGTCATGTTCGGTGGCGACGAAAACGAGGTCGCGATTGACGACTCCGCCTGTAGCCGGATTCGGAACCGGAACTCCTCGAACCACCAGCGGTTGGCCCTGAATCAAGCCATCCACCGGTAGTGAACCGATTTGGCCGAATGTTTTTTGGTTCACATTCGAGCGATTCAAAATCGTTTCACTATTGTTCTGGCCAGTGCGGCTCAAGTCATTATGGTACGTGGTCACATCAGTGGCCTGCGCGGAATTCGCAGACATCCAAAGGACAGTCAGGAGTGGGATGATAATAATTTTTTTCATGAATGAAGGTCTAGATTTGAAACTCGTCCGAAAGTTCGGCGAGAGAGTAGGATGCGACTTCGCTGCTGCAAGAGATTTCTTCGATCTCCGGTTTTTTCCATTGTGGATTGCTTGCGGTAGTTTGCTCGATGATTGATTCGTTCATATGTGCTCGCTTTTTCTGAAGATTAATGAGGGTGTCAGGGTACTGATTAAGCAAAGGATATGCCACAGAATTTCTTCGAAAATCGTCTTGATATTAGTGCCAGGCGACAGTGATGTTCGTTTCAGTACTAAAAAAAAATCACGATCTGTCTAAACCTTGTTCATTAAACTCTGTTCGTTTAACGCATAAGAGTTTGCAAAAGAAGTGCGTGATCTCTATATTTTGACGATGAAAATCCGGGTATTGGGATCGGCTGCGGGTGGTGGCTTTCCGCAGTGGAACTGTAATTGCAAAAACTGCAGCGGACTTAGAAATCAGACGATTCAGGCTAAAGCGAGAACGCAGTCTTCTATTGCTGTGACTTCTACTGATTCATGCAATTGGGTTTTGGTTAACGCCTCACCCGACATTCTCACTCAGCTCAAGCAATTTCCAGAAGCCCAACCCGCACGCGCCATTCGCGATACCGGTATTCGCAGCATTGTACTGATCGATAGCCAGATTGATCACACCACGGGTTTATTGATGTTGCGAGAGAGTAAGGAAAAACTCAGGATCTATTGCACCGATGCCGTGTACGAGGATCTGACCACGGTCAATCCGATTCTGAATGTGCTTTCGCATTATTGCGGTGTGGATTGGCAGCCGATCCGATTTGATTCCAGTGGTAAATCCGAATTCGTAGTGCCTGGATTTGAAAACTTAAGATTTACCGCGTATCCGCTGAAGAGTAAGGCACCTCCGTATTCACGTAGGCGTGCGAATCCTTCGGGTGGCGAGACCATTGGAGTGATGATTGAGGATGCGGGTGCCTCAAAACGAGCATTTTATGCGCCAGGCTTGGGCGAGATCGAAAATCACGTTAAACCACTTCTCGGTTCGGCCGATCTTGTGATGGTAGACGGAACGTTCTTTACTGAAAATGAAATGGAATCGCAAAATATTGCCCCGAAGGCAGCGCGATCGCTCGGGCATTTGCCGCAATCCGGTGTGGGCGGCATGCTCGAAGTGCTTAAGCCTCTTCATGCGAGAAAGATATTGATTCATATCAACAATACCAACCCGATTCTGGATGAACAGTCGCCAGAGCGCGCAGAGGTGCTCAGACGAGGTGTTGAAATAGCCGAAGATGGAATGGAGATTTTTCTATGACGAGTCAAAAGCCGTGGAGCCGCGAGGAATTCGAATTGAAGCTTCGTGAAAAAGAAAAATTCTACCATATTCATCACGAGTTTCATGTGCGCATGAATTCAGGAAAACTCGAAAAACCAGCCATACAAGGGTGGGTGGCAAATCGTTTCTATTATCAAACGGCCATACCGATCAAGGATGCTGCCATTATTTCGAACTGCACCGATCGAGAAGTCCGACGCCACTGGGTTCAACGCATTATCGATCACGACGGGCAGCCTCATCTGCCAGGAGGTAATGAAGGGGGAATCGACGCGTGGCTGCAGTTGGGCGAAGCGGTTGGACTGACTCGCGAAGAACTTTGGTCGCATCAGCACGTATTGCCTGGCGTGCGCTTTGCGGTTGATGCTTATGTAAATTTTGCGAGACGGGCAAGTTGGCAAGAAGCGGCTTGTTCTTCTTTGACCGAACTCTTTGCGCCGACGATCCATCAAAAACGCTTAGAGAATTGGCCCGAGTTCTATCCTTGGATCAAACCCGAAGGTTACCATTATTTTAGACGGCGGCTAACCGAAGCGAGGCGGGACGTGGTTAACGGCTTACAGGTGACGCTCGATCATTTTAAGACGAGAGAGCAGCAAGAAAAAGCACTCGAGATTCTGCAATTCAAACTGAATATACTTTGGTCGATGTTGGATTCAATGTGGGCGGCTTATGTCGAGCAGAAACCGCCTTTTTGGAACACCTGAACTCAACGTTTTAAAGAGTTCGATAAGTCCAAGAAGTCGGAGTGGATGCCATGGCTGTTTCAACCTCATTTTGAACAGAAGCCCGTTGATTTGAAAGCGAGCAAACTGGGTCTGTGGCCGAAGCGTCACCTGCAAGCATCTGGGCTTGGCAGCGGCATCCTCCGAAATCCTGCGTCTTTCTTTCGCAACCCGAGCAGGGCTCCTTCATCCATGCTTCACCGCGGAATTGATTAAAGGACGTAGAGTTTGCCCATATTTCCTGAAGCGGTTTTTCGGTCACCGAATCAAATTCGAGCTCAGGAATGACCATGGCGCTGTGACAAGGCAGTGCCCGGCCAGCGGGATCAATTAACATAACGGTTTTACCCCAACCCCCCATACAGGGTTTCGGAAACTTTGCGTAATAATCAGGTAAGACAAAATCAATTCTGACTTTATCTTTGAGGCGTTCTTTCGCATTTTGAATGATGGTATTCGCTTCTTTGACTTGCTCGAGAGTTGGAATCAATCGTCCACGGTTTTTAAAAGCCCAACCATAATATTGCACATGGGCAATTTCGATTCGGTCTGCTCCGAGGGTTTCACTGAGCGCAATCATTTCATTCAGCCGTGAAATGTTTTCGCGATGGATGACGATGTTCAATGTAAAAGCCAGCGGAAGCGTGCGAATCATCTGAGCCGTTTTAATCTTCAGCAGATGGGCCTTGGTGCCCGCATATTCATTGGCGGTAATTTCCTGTGAATCCTGAAATGAGAGTTGCACATGATCGAGCCCGGCGTCACAAAGTTGCTTCAATTTATCTTCATTCACGCCGACGCCTGAAGTAATCAGGTTGGTATAAAGCCCTAGCTTTCTTGCATGCCGGGTCAGCTCAACCACGTCATCCCGAAGAGTGGGCTCGCCCCCGGTCAAATGCAAGTGAAGGATGCCCATTTTTGCCGCTTGCTCGATGACATCAAGCCACTGGGGTGTGGTCAGTTCGCTTTCTCGTTTTGCCATTTCGATCGGGTTTGAACAATAAACACAATGAAGCGGACAACGGTGGGTGAGTTCGGCCACTAAAGATGCGGGGGGATTCAAAATGGGCATTAGAAGTCCACCGCGCGTTTTTCTCGTAAGAGTTTGAGAAACTCGATCGCTTCGATTTCAATTTGGGTTGCTTTCACTTGTGGGTATCGCTTCTTCAGTTGTGCCAGGATCTCCTGAACCGAAAGCGTGCCGTTGCAAAGTTCGATGACGTCCTTGCCTGAACCTTTGATCTTGAGTGCGCCCTCGGGCATCAAGAGCACGGCATCCGTTGACGTTTGGTTTAACCTGCAGTTCCGAATCAGTTTGGGAATGCGTGCATGAATGGGCTCGCTCATGGTTCGTGAGTTTACTCTTCGAAGACCGTTCATTCAAGGAGTGGTTCGATTATACGATTGTGATTGAGCTTTCAGGAAAAATGTCCGATTTTCCACGCGCGAACCATTCCGTGCGCCTGAAATTGACCTTCAATCGAAAGCTCCTTGGCAGAGCAGGTGCTTGGGGATTCTGGCAGACCAAAAATGCACTTCGGACCGAAATGGATCTTTTGATTTCCGAGGAGGGTGCCTTGAATAAAATTGGATCCTGAAAATACAATGTCTTTCAGGCCAATGACGTCTCCATAAACGTGCGCGCCCGAGCCTAGGGTAATGCCTTGATGGGCTTTGATGCTGCCAAAAATTCGCGCACCCGGACCAATCAGAAGTTTTCCTTTGATCACGAGATCTGCTTCGATGATTTCATCGGCTGGAACTTCAAAATCGTTTGCGGACAGGATGCGCTCGCGGGTCGGATTCAAGGTTCTTTTTTCTTGGATGATTACAGGATGACTTGTGTTTTGAATCAATGGCGCTTCGAGCGCATGAAAATAAACCGGCCCATTGATGCGAATGCTGGTTTTGGCTTGAACTTTCCCTGGTGTTTTTACTTCTGGATTCAGGGTGATGGTATTTGCGGTCGCCCACCAGACCACTTTCGAGCCGGTTGAAACAGTGAGTTGCTCATCGGCATGAAGCTCATTAAAGAGTGAGTGATCGCCGGTAAGGATGGAACCCAATGACAAGATTTTGCACGAGTAGGCGACCCGGCTGGGAAGCTCGATTGATTCAGCTGCAATGACCCGAGCTACGTTTTTTGGAATGCCTTCGAACAAAATTCCCGCAGGAACCGCCATCAGTGATTCTTTAAGCATGAGCGGCTGTTTCACTGTCGCTTTTTTCTTCAGGTCATCAAGCGAGTCGAGGCCCAGGAGCTGTACCAAATGCCAGAACACCGCAATCGGGGTTTCGCGAGGGTCCTTCAGGATTTGGGTAGATATCTTAAGCGGGGTAGCGTCGGTCTTGCGAACGATCTCGATCCAAGTAGGAACAAAGGGAAGAAAAACTGCAATGACTCCGAGTGCAAGAATGAATAGGGTCATGTTCCGTCCTTGGGAGTCTCGCTCCGAAAACGCACGGTTTTATCCCAGACCAATTCTTTTTTCAGAATGGTATCTTCCCAAATTTGTTTAAAGAGTACTTTGGTAACGGTAGTGAGGCTTACGAAGAAGAACATTACCCCCAGTGGTAAAAGTCTGATTCTTTTTCTATAGCCATCGAGAAAAGCGGCAGTGCCAATTTCAAAAAACAAGGCGAAGTTTCCGAGGCAACTAAAAGCAAGAAAGGCGATCAGGTTAGACGCGAGGAGGCTGCTTTCAGTATTGCCCGAGTAATAGACGACTTGGGCGATTCCCCAGGCAATAAAAGTCATTGGGCCCATGACGTAAATGCATAAGAGCAGCATGGCATCGAGTTTTTCCATGAAGCGTAACTGGTCATGTTGAAGTAATACCTTGAACTGCTTGAATAGGACCTGGTTATGTCCTCTCGACCAGCGACTGATCTGCTTGATTCGAATTTCCCAGTTTTCGGGAACTTCCTCGTAGCATTCACACGAGTTTTGATACACCACGCTCCAGCCATTCAGGAACATCTTAACAGTGATGTCGGTGTCTTCTGCCAATATCGACGGATCGAATCCATCGACAGCGTGCAGGGCGCTGGTGCGGATTCCCCCCACTGTGCCGCCGTATTGAGGAAGAAGATTCATATTCATTCGGGCTTGCTGATCGACCTGATAGCCCGCCGAGCGCTCGAGATCGAGGATGCGCGTGAGAACATTTTTTGCTGTATTCAGCGGAACCACTCTTCCCATGACTGCGCCGACTTCGGGGTCGACAAAGGGGGCGACCAGATTGCGAAGCAATTTCGGTGCGGGAATATAATCAGCATCGAACACAATGATGATTTCTGAAGTGATCGACGAAGAAATGTCCTTAAGCGCTGCTGACTTTCCGGGTTTGCCAGTCGTTCGGTGAAACGGAAAAATCTGATCTGGATGCTGAGCCGTAAATTGATCGATGATTTCTCTGGTTCGGTCGGTAGAACGGTCGTTCAGGGGAATGATTTTAAAAAGTGCTCGTGGATAATCCTGTTTGAGAAGAGCGGTCAATGCGTCGGCGATCACCTTTTCTTCGTTGTGTGCGGGAACTAAAATGGTAACCGTCGGAAGTTTCTGGTTCTCGATGCCCAAGTAGAGCAGCTCTTGCGACTTAAACGCCCGGTTCAGAGTAAAGGTAAAATGCCTGATAAAATATACGACGAGAAGTGAAAGGAGAATGTAGAGAAAAATGTTCAAGACGTTCAAAAAAGCGCCAAATAACATTAGAACTGGTTCTCCTTGTTTCGTACTGAACCATTGCTCAGAGCAAGTGAGTAGAAAGATACAAACCAGCCTAGCTGAATTAAAGGGGCAAATGCCAGCGCGAAAACGGGTAATAATAGAAGCGAACTGTATTGAAGAACCAGCGTACTTAAAAAGAACAGAATGGGGGTTCCGATCAACTCGTAAAGAATGAGCAAAAGCGTAATTCTTATTTTTGCACCCGTTGCAATCGGCATCCAGAGAACACCAATCGTCCAGATCGCGCTATAAAAAAAGATGAAACCGTAACTTGCTAGAAAATAAATTTTTGACCATTCTTCGATCGAGTGCCGAAATGCCAATGGAGAAATGGCAAAGCAGGCGAGTGCGATCCAGATGAGGAAAAGTATAAAACGGGTAAAAGAACGTAGCGGTAGTAAGCTTAATCGAATCTGGCCGGTCAGAAACCAAAGCGAAATGGTGGCAAAAGCAAAGCTCCACCAAATTGCACGCGAAGGAGCAAGGATCGGGACGATGACTTTCGGAAGGAGGATAAGGGGATGCAAATGGTTGGGCCAATACCCTGTTTGGATGGTCCAGGTGTTGTGGGTGATTTGGGTAAAATAGAGAAGGATTTGGGCCCAAAAGTCCAATACAGTCTCGCTTAAAAACCACCAGCTCAGGTCGAAAACAAGCAAAAATATGAGGCTAAGCACTACTTTTGCCCGAGACAGTGAAATCCATTGAATCGAGCGAAACGGCTCAACCAATCGTTCTTCCAATGAATAGTGCTTTAGTTCCATAGCCTCAATTTACTGTAAATATCAAAGTATTGAATTATTTATTGAATCTTTATTTCAGTGAACATACACTTGAGTGGTATGGTGCGGATCTTCAGGACGATGACCGGGGTTTTATCAAAATTATTTAGTTTCACAAGCGCACGTCCGGATGATGTGGCCTTGGCGTTTGATGGATTGAACCCTTTGTTGGCAAAGCAATTAAGTGAGCTCGAGACCCAGATTGGCCAATTAGCCCAAATCCAATACGAAATGAACGAAGAACGAAGGCGCATGCGAAATGAAATGGATGCCTTACGTACAGCAATGTTAAGGGCAAATGAGACACCTGAAGAAAAAGTTGAAGGAAAAGGCATTTAAGGCCAATCGTTTTATCCTTCTACTGGTTCTATTGTTGCTCTATCCCTTATATCTAACCCTTAAGCCTCAAAGCTCCGGACCTTTCTATTATTTATTGATTCCAAAAGAGGCCGAAAAGTCGATTCAAACCCAAGTCTGGATGAGTGCGGCCCAAGAAGAAGGGGTGCCGCTCGAAATCCTGGATTACGAGGAATTCGTCAGACCCTTTGGTTCGAGCGATACTAATGCTCGTATCATTTTGGTGCCGGATGAAATCTCGAAAAGCGCTCCGGCGCCGCTCCTCTCTAAGCTTCGCGAATATGTTCAAGGTGGGGGCAAGCTCGTCATCGTGGGGGATGCGCTCAGCGAAGATTTTAACGGACGACTTTCTGAGACTTTAGTGATCGAATCTTTCTTTCACTTTCCGCCGTTGGTGGGTAGGGTGGGCGATACGATTAAAAGCAAGAGTGACTCGATACGTCTCACCGATGAGTGGTTGCATGCTTTAAATATACCTCCCGGTCGATACTCTCCTTCAGAATGGGCCGCGCCTTCTACTCAGTTTCGTGAATTGTGCACGTACCAATCGCCACTCACTCCCTATCCGCATTCGCCCACTGAGGCTGCAAGTAAGTTTAAAGGAACCCGCATTTTAGAGGCATCTGACGGAAGTCTGATCGCTGGAATTTCGAAACTCGAAAAAGGGCAAGTGCTTTGGGTGAATCTCCCGCTAGGGTATTTGAAGCGTCGAACGGACGGATTGCTTCTCAATTCATTTCTGAGGTGGACATCTGAAACCTGGGCGGGTTTACCAAGACTTCTTTCTGTTCCAAATGGAGTGGGTGGAATGATTTTGAATATTCACGTTGATTCGAATGCGGCGTTGCTTGGTCTCGAAAAAATGAAAAAATTGAATTTGTTTACCGAAGCGGGTCCTTTTTCAATTCACGTTACGGCAGGTCCAGATGCCCGAAGCGAAGGAGATCATCTCGGTTTTAATCTTCCGGAGAATCCAACCAGCCAGGAATGGGTTCGATTTTGGCAAAAGAACGGTCATGAGGTAGGTGCACACGGAGGTTGGATTCATGATTATTTTGGCGCACATTTGAATGAGCATGAAACGCCGGAATTTGACCGATTCCTCGAGCTCAATCGCGCTGCAGTCGAAAAAATAACGGGTAAGCCTGTTCTCGAATACTCGTCTCCAGTCGGAAATCATCCAGCTTGGGTCACCGGCTGGTTAGAAGCTCATGGATACAATTCGTATTATTTTACAGGCAATAGCGGAATGGGCCCGACGCAGACTTATCGAGATGATGTTAGAACCGATCATCACGCGTGGGCGTTTCCGGTTTCAGCCTATCATCAAGTTGCTTCATTCGAGGAAGCGAGCGACAATCAGGTTCCGGGAGCCGAGTTTGGGCAGTGGCTCGAGCAGCTTTCGCAATTTGCGAGTGATTCGCAGCAAGTTAGGCTTTTTTATTTTCACCCCCCAGGAATTCATGTGTATGAAAATGCATTGATGGCATGGGTTCGTTACAATCACGATCTAAAAGCGCGCGGAAAATTTAAGTGGTATACGATGTCAGCCATTGCTGACTTTTTAAATGCCCGTTCTCAGGTTTCTTGGAAAGTTCATCAAACACTGAAAAATCGCGAATTTGAAGTAGTGATCGAAGCGAGCGAGCGGCTGAAGGAAATGGTATGGAGTTTTCCACATTTTAGCATCAAGAATGTAGTAGTCGAATCTGGTGAGGCCGACGTTCGCGAAGTCGGAGACCAATTTCAGGTGCAGCCCAAAACCAATGGTAAACTTGTAATTAGATATGAAGAAGCCCAGGGAGATTATATAAAATGAAACGAGTTCTGGGTTTTTTGATATGCGGATTTTTGGTATTCAGTAGTGTTTCGAAGGCCGAAGACGAAGTTATGCTTCAGTATTCACATTCGACATTAAATGCGGGATACAGCTCTTGGAACGACGTGAATATTCTGAATTATCTGAATGTGCAAACAGACCATCAGTTTGTGATCGAAACGGATTACAAGAATCGATTTGGTGAGTCGGGTTTACTGGCGGCAATGAATTACACTGATACCTATAGCCCCGAGTGGTACCAGGATTTTAGTGTTACCGCATCGACCAATAGTAATATCTTGCCAGCCTGGCTCGTGTTCAGCGAAATTCACAGAAAGTTTCTCGGGCAGAAAAATCTAGTTGCCGGTATTGGACTCGGTTATGTGGCAACGCACGATCCGTATACCGATATTAATGGATTGGCCGAAGCGACCTACTTTTTTGAGCACAATTTTTCTTTCGAAGGGGGCATACGATTTAATCGTAGTAATCCCGGAAGCGTTTTTACCGTCCGAGGCTTTGGAGTCTTAAGCTATCTCTATGATTCAAGAATTGAAGCAGCTTTGAAGCTAGAGGCGGGGCGTGAAGGCTACACGATCGTTGGAGCGAATCAGTTTGTGAATGAGTTCTCGAGCAAGGAAGAGTCGCTGCAGGTACGTTATTGGTGGAGCCCCCGCTGGGGAACTTCTTTGAATTTCGATTTTTACCAATCCGCGTTTTATGATCGTAACGAAATCGCGCTCGCGGTTTTGATGAAATATTAGTGATTCAAAGGCCAAGGTGTTTGAGAATCTTTTCAGAGGCAAAGCCGTCTCCATACGGATTCTCGGATTTTTGAAAGCTCTGATAGTATTTCTCGTCTGTAAGTGCACGAGTCACCGCACTTACAATCTTTTCTCTGCTTGAACCCACGAGTTCAGCCACGCCTGCGGCAACTCCTTCGGGACGGTCGGTAGATTCACGCATGACCAATATGGGCTTCTTAAAGTACGGACCTTCTTCCTGAATTCCGCCCGAGTCGGTCAAAAGGATGTGGCTCTTTTGCATCCATTTTACAAAATCAGGATAATCGAGCGGTTTAAGAAGTTTGATCCTGGGGTGATTGCCTAATTTTTGTTGTACGAGCGTTTGTACCTTCGGATTGAGGTGCACCGGAAAGACAATTTCAGTGTCTTCGAAGTGATTGACGATCTCGAGAAAAGCGCTACAGATATTTTCGAGAGGTTGTCCGTGATTTTCGCGTCGATGGCAGGTAACCAAAATTGTTTTCAAGTTCTTGTCAGTAGCGGAAGGGTGATCAGTGTTGTCGTTCTTGATGATTTCTGAACAAATTCGAAGACCGTCGATTCCGGTGTTGCCGGTCACCCAAACATTTTGAGTGATTCCTTCGCGCCTAAGGTTTTCTGCCGAGGTCTCGGTCGGCGCAAAATGATATTCTGCAATTCCGCCAATCAGCTTTCGGTTCATTTCTTCTGGAAAAGGCGAATAGCGATCCTGAGTGCGAAGACCGGCTTCGACATGAACGACCGGTACTTTTTCGTAGAATGCGGCAAGAGCACTGCCTAGTGCGGTAGTGGTGTCGCCTTGAACAAAAAGCAGCTCGGGTTTGTTTTTTGTAAAGAGGGGTTGAATTTGCATGAGCACTTTTGCCGTCAATTCGGATAAGGATTGATGGGCCTGCATGACGTTCAATCGATCAGTGACCTGGATTTTAAAAAATTCAAGAAAGGGAACCAGCATTTCGTGATGTTGGCCGGTAACGACAACTTGAACATCGAGATTTCGTGCCTTGGATGCCAAAATCAACGGGGCTAGTTTGATGGCTTCAGGGCGGGTACCGATGCAGAACATGATTTTTTTTGTGTGATTGGACATTGTTTTTGAGTTTACCCTAACGTTTTTAATTTAACTAGCGAAGAGCCTGTTTTAGACGAATTTTGTTGATTGACCCTGAATCGTATCGCCCCTAGAGTGTGAAGCGATTTGAAAGGAAACTCACATGATGTTTCGTCGCTGGATGGTCGCGCCCCTCTTGTTTTTGATTTCATCCGTCAGCATTGCTGACCAAACCCAAATCTATGATGGGGTGCCGCACTCGCCGGTGCGCGACCAGCAACAGGCAGAAATCTGCTGGGCCTATGCGCTTTCGAGCCTCGCAGAAGGCTTGTTTCAAAAAGATCATGGTAAGGATTCGGTTCAGCTCTCTCCCGAATACCTGGGGTTCTATCATATCTATTTTCAATTCAAGAATCGCCTGAGTTACTTTAGAAACAAGGCCAAGGTAATCGCGTCTACCGCTACCGATCGAAAGACCTTGGCGAAACAACAGGCGATCAATGAGGCCTATGGTTTATTCAAGGATGCACACACACCGGAAGGCGAGGCAAAACAAAAGCGCAAAGCGTTGTTTCAACCGGATGTGGGAAGTGCCGAGAATTCGGCTCTGACAGAAGTGCTGGTTTCGGGAATGGTGCCGTTCATTCGAGATGGTGCACCCATTACCACTGCCGAACAGGAAGCCCAACTCGAAGCTGCCGTGAAGAACTTCGTAGGTTGGTACATGCTCGATGAAAGCAACCTCGATCTTTTTAAGGGCAAGGATGCAGATGGAATCAATACTTCTTTATTCAATGCACTCGTCACCGAACTGGCCCCGATCATGGGCTTCAGGCCATTTCGCCCAGGAGACTCATTTCGGTTTGCGGGAGGAACCTATACTCCTCGAACTTTTATGTCGAACTACCTTCGCTTTGATCCGAGACGTTTTGTTGCCTTGGTGTCTTCTGAAGAAACTCACAATGCGTCGATGCAAGCCGTGGTTCAGACGCTGGGCTTAAATATTGCGGTTCCGATCGGGTTGGTTTTATTTGGCGACCAGACTCAGGGCAAGGATGTGCAGACGCACGTGCAGGATACCGGAATTTTTACTACGGAATGGTGCGAGAGTACGGATTGCAAGAACGATGCAGGCGGGCACGAAGTGCTTGCCGTAAATTGGGTCGGAGATAACGAGCAAAACGTCATTACCGGCTTGATCGTCAAGAATAGTTGGGGACTGATGGGGCTTGATGTAAACGGTCAACCCACCACCCACGAGAATGAGCGCGGGTTTTTTGAAGTGACGAACGACTATCTTTCACAAAGTACTAAGGCTGCGATCAGCGATTCCTGGGATTTTGTAGTTCCCATTGAGATCGCGAATCTATATCCTCAAATCAAGAGAGAATGAGGAGAATTCACATGTCGAAACTGGTATTGGTCCTGTTTTTGGTCCTGATGGCTTCGTGCGCCCATCCCCGCAGTAAACCCTCTGTTAAGACGGTTTCAGAGGCGGACGCTCCGCAAGTTACCAGTCCTGAAAATCCACCAGGGGCAGTTTCTCTTCGCCCTTTCAAAGGTAAACCGGATCATGTCATGATTCTTGTTTTTGATTCAATGCGGCCTGATTATATAGAACGCTTCAATCTCAAGAATTTTAAGGCGCTTCAAAAAAAGTCGGTCACTTATAAAAATGCCATCGTTGGATACATGGGGGCTGAAACCGTGGTCAGTCATTTGGTCATCCCAAGTGGACAAGAACCCAAGAATCTTCCTTGGCAGGATGATGTCTTTTACGATCGTAAAGGAACATTGGGCGCAGCCGATCGCTTTTATTCGACCGGAAATCTATCGCGAAGCCAGCTCTGGAAGTTGATGCAATCCATTCCTGCGGAATCGCTACTCCCCGGTGAATTACGAAGAACCGTCGGCGGAAAAGTTTTTTCCGTAGCTCAGAAACCATATGCTGCACTGGCGATGGGTACGCATCAGGCGGATTCGATCGTGACCATGAAGAAAGTAAACGGAAAATGCTTTCCGGACGGTATCAAGATTCCCTTTGGAATCTGGACCCAGAAACGCTTTGAACTCGAGTGTTCCGAAAAGTATGGCACCGAAAAAACGTATTATCCTTTGGACGGAAATCGCTTCGTTCCCGGAAATGATCCGGAACATCAGGGCGGAGATGTATGGGTTGCGGATGTGGCGCTCGAAATCATGGCCCACGAAGACTGGTCCGGTCTTTTTCTGAGCTTTGGTGGAATGGACAAGATCGGTCACATGCTTGGGCAAGAAGATGGACGCGATCCTACCCATACCAAAACCGAGTGGTCGCTCGAAAAAATCAGTCAAACTGCCGATGCGCAATTGGGCAAGATCATGAAAGAGCTTGAGACGCGTGATTTATTGAAGCGCACGATCCTGGTCGTCACTGCTGATCATGGCGGGCAAGAAGATGTGCACTATCTTGGAAATGGAACATCCGGAAAATGGGGCAGTACTGCTAACGAAAAACCCGAAATTCCATCCGAGTGGGTAAAAAAATATGCCCAGGCAGAACACATCAAGTTTTCGCTGCAAGATTCTGCAATTCGAATCTGGCTAAAAGAGCCCGCCGCGTCTCACCAGGAACCCGTGCTTTCAGAATTGAAGAAAATTCCGGGCGTCGCATCGATTTATCAGCTCGAGCAAAAGAATTCGCAGTGGGGATATGCCAAAATAGCGACCCAGTTCGAGCATCAATCACATCGTTATATCAATTGGGCGAACGAGCATGATTTACGTTTGATCAATGCGATGGCCACTGAAAATGCCCCCAATCTGGTCGCGCTCCTCGGCGATGGCGTGGGCTTTGATCTGCTGGGTGATCATGGCGGAACGCAGGAAAAGGTGCAGCGAATTCCATTATTCATGATGGCGCCCGCACTCACTCCGGCAGTTGAAGCCAAGGAAGTCGGTCTTAAAGATGTAAAAGGCCTGATCGAAAGCCGTTTGTCGGTTAGCGGAGGATAGTTCCGGTAACCTGACATCCGAGGTCGATGCCTGGAGGGTTGACCGTTTGTTTTAAAAACGCCGCAAAATAGGTCTTGGTATCAATTTCCTTCGGAAGAAACAATTCTTGGGTTTCGCTGAGAGTGAATTTTGTATAGATGCCTGCAGCCTCACCCTGCATAGAGTTTGGTGTGCCGATCAGCGTATTGCCGCAGACATAACTCGGAAGAGAAAAGGTATCGGCTTCCGGATACGGGTTGCGAGTTCCTTTTTTGAGTACCATTTCAAGGTTATGGATTTCGCCTGATGACGAAAATGAAAAAGAAATTTCTACATCCTGGTACCAATGCTCAGCTTTGGCATCCGCCCAGCCTTTGCAGACCACCAGATTTTCGGTTGTTGAGATCGCATGCGTGTTTGATGAACTGATCATCGATAGTAAAACGCAGAGTATCCTTTTAAATGACATGCCACCTCCAGAGCCGAGAATGTAGCTGATTTGCCATCACCCGGCAACAACGTCTTGCGCTTAAAGGTTATTCATTGAAGTATGGGGCTGCCATCAAGTGGCTTTGCCACTGGTGTGCAGCTGGAATACTTATGAATGAGGCTACTTGATCCGGTCTTCTCGTTTAACCGATCGAAGATTTTCCTGGAGTACCTTTTTGCGCATGCGCACGTTTTCAGGGGTAACTTCGATCCATTCATCTTCATCGATCCACTCAAGACAGCGCTCAAGCGACATGTCGCGAATTCCCGAGAGAGTTACCAGTACTTCGGCATGGGCGGAACGAATGTTGGTCAGTTTCTTTTCTTTGCACGGATTGACGTTCATGTCGTTCTCTTTGGCGTTTTCACCAATGATCATGCCTTCGTAAACTTTTACGCCTGGCTTGATGAAGAGCATGCCGCGTTCCTCGAGGGTGAGGAGTGCGTATTCGATCGATTGGCCGGTACGATCTGCAATGAGAGCGCCGGTCTGGCGATGTGGAATAGCGCCTTTATGAGGAGCATATTCGAGTACGTATGAACTGAACAAGCCTTCGCCGCGGGTTGCGGTCAGGTAGCGCGAGCGAATTCCGAGAAGTCCGCGAGAAGGAATATCGAATTCGAGTCGAACTCGTTGCTTACCAATTCCTTCTTGGTGCGGCATGGTTTCATACTTGGTCAGGGTGCCTTTGCGCTCCTGAAAAATACGGGTCACATCGGACGCGTATTCTTCCGGCAAATCGAGAACGGCACGTTCGATTGGTTCGAGGCGGGTTCCGTCTTCGCCAGTGCGATAGAGAACGAGTGGTTTTCCGACCATGAATTCAAAACCTTCACGGCGCATTTGTTCAATCAAGATGGCAAATTGCAATTCGCCTCGTCCCAAAATCCGGAATTGATCGGATGTTTCGACCTCTTCGAAGCGAAGCGCAACATTGTGGCGAACTTCCTTCAGCAGGCGCTCACGAAGTTTTCGAGATTGAATGGCTTCGCCTTCTTGTCCTGAAAGTGGAGAGGTATTGACTGAGAACAACATGGCGAGAGTGGGTTTCTCGACGATGATGCGAGGAAGCGGTGCCAGATCATTTGATGAAGTGATCGTGTCACCGATCTCGGTGCCTTCGTTACCGGCGATCACGCCGATATCACCGGCCTCGAGTTCCGGAATTTCGGTTTGCTTCAGTCCTACATAAGTAAAGACCTGGCTGACAGTAAATTGTTGGGTGAGCGGAGATCCATCTGGATTCAAGCCCTGACGGAAAACTTTTTGATTTTTCTTTACTGATCCGCTGGTAATCCGACCGATCGTCAGACGGCCAACATAATCTGAGTAAGAAAGATTCGATACGAGCATTTGAAATTCGGAACGTTCGCTGACCACTGGTGCAGGAATGGTTTCGAGAATCAAGTCGAAGAGGGGTTTCAATGTCCCTTTCTTTTCTTTATCGAGGAGTGGACGAATATCATCGAAATTAGTGGTACACCATCCCTGACGGGCGGCTGCGTACACAATCGGAAAATCCGCTTGGGATTCATTGGCGCCCAATTCGAGAAACAAATCGAAAGTGGCGTTTACGACTTCGTGAATGCGAAGTCCGTTTGAGCACTCCGGACGATCGACCTTGTTGATGACAAGAATGATCTTATGGCCCTTGGAGAGCGCTTTTTGTAGCACGAAGCGGGTCTGTGGCAATGGACCTTCAGCCGCGTCTACCAATAGGAGTGCGCCGTCGACCATACCCATGATCCGTTCTACTTCACCGCCGAAATCGGCGTGGCCCGGGGTATCGACGATGTTAACTTTGGTGTCTCCGACCATGACTGATGTGTTCTTCGAGAGAATGGTGATCCCGCGTTCGCGCTCGAGGTCGCCTGAATCCATGACTCGTTCTTCGAGTAATTGATGCTGGGCAAACGTGCCGGATTGGCGGAGGAGATGGTCGACGAGGGTGGTTTTACCGTGGTCGACGTGGGCAATGATACAAACATTTCGCAGATTTAGGCTCATTTTAGGTCCAAGTTCTATGCAAGCATTGATGATGATGGGAGGCTCGCCTACGGCGAGCAATGCACAAAAATAGACCTTTTAGTGGTATAACTTGTGCGTCATCCTAACTCATTGCTTGATTTTTTAGGTTGCTTTTTAAACACAATACAGGTAAATCCTTAATTTCTGTACTCATTAATTGTCAGAATCCAAATATTATTGAGTCAATAACTTTAGATTAGAGGAAACGACCATGCGCGTATGTGATTTAACCGGAACCAAGACTTTCAGCGGAAACAAAGTTTCTCACTCGAATATTAAGACCCGCACAAAGTGGATGCCAAATCTTAAAGATAAGCGCTATCTGATTCCAGAGCTTTCCAAAACCGTTACCCTGAAGCTTTCTACTCGCGCAATTCGCACGATCGACAAGCTCGGCGGAATTTCACAAGCAATCATGAAGGCAAGTGAGTCAAAAATGACTGCACGTGGTTTGAAATTGCGTAACGAAATTAAAAAAGCCCGCAGAGAAATTTCTGCCGGTAAGAAAAAAATCGTAGCCTAATTTCTTGTGAGTTCGGACATTCCCATCACCGTTAAAGAAGCGGTTGAAGCGGATATTCCATTCATCATTGAATCTCAAATCAAGATGGCGTTCGAAACCGAAGGCATGACCTTGAGTCGCGATACCGTGACCAAGGGAGTGACTGCTTTGTTTCGTGATCCTACCAAAGGAAAATATTGGGTCGCTGCACGCGAACAAGCGATTGCATGTGTTCTGACTATTCCCGAATGGAGTGATTGGAGAAATCGCACGGTGCTTTGGATTCACTCACTTTACGTACACCCTGAGTTTCGTAAGCAGGGCGTGTTCACCGAAATCTATCAATTCCTTAAAATGAAGGTCGAAAAGTCGGAAGACTGGTTCGGCCTTCGTCTTTATGTCGATAAGCGAAATACTCTCGCGCAAAAAGCCTATATTCAGGCAGGGATGACCAACGAGCATTACGAAATGTTCGAGTGGATGAAGTGATCCTGTTCTCTCGGTTTTAGTAAACTTCTGATATTTAATAAAAATTGGACAAGACTTTTTTGATTTCCTATATTCCAGATCGAAATGAGGTCGGAATCATGAAGAAATTGCAAGTCATTCAATTGTTCGGTGTGATTGGAATGGTGTTCCTCGTAGGCTGTCAGCTGGATCCCAAGATTTTTCAAAAGATTGCGGATGAAACGAAACAGAATTGCAAGAACGACGCTGCGACAGAGCTGGGATGTCTTCATGGAGTTGAGATCACCAAAGTTTCGATGAAAGCATGTTTTAGAAGTTATCAGTATGATTTGAATCCGACCTCAGGAAAAGAATGTCCAAAACAACTTGCTGAAGCGATAGAGAAGCAATGCGAAAGCGATCGCCCGGCACGAGTTGGGTGTTTCGCGGCAGCCTTGTACTATAAGGCTCATTTTGTACTGCGTTTTTTGGGGTGGGGCAAACTCGTGAATTTTGGTTTGTCAGAAATTATTGAACCCACTATTACATAATCACTGTTGATTTGCAATAAAAAATTATTTCTTGTACTTCATTTTTT
>CAIKYX010000088.1 GCA_903831745.1 Oligoflexia bacterium | reverse complement strand
GGGACGCCGCTCAACGCCTTACGGCGCAGAGCCCGGACGGCCGGAGCCGCGCAGGTTGGATTTATTTTCTGTTACCCCAAGATCAGTTTGACGGATTCATTCACTTGGACGGCCTTCAGCGCTTCCTGGAATCATTCTTTTTCAGTGTTCAGACGTTTGGCACCATCGGATATGGCAAAGTTTCTCCGATCGGAGTGGCGGCGAATTTCGTGGTTACCGCCGAAAGCTGCGTTGGAATTTTTATTGTCGCCTTGATGACCGGCTTGATCTTCGCCCGCTTTGCCAAGCCCAATTCAAAAATCATCTTTAGCGACAAGGCTATGATTCGAAGTTACGACGGCGTACCCTGTTTGATGTTTCGAATTGCAAATGAACGACAGAACCATATTACCGAGGCAAGGGTGAGGGTTTCCTTATTGATTGATGATCCGGTTCACCATTTTCGGTCTTTCAAGGAGCTGACGCTCGAGCATGAAACGTCGCCGATCTTCTCGTTATCTTGGACGATCTGTCATGATATTACCGAAACCAGTCCCTTTTATGGATTAACGAGAGAGCAATTGATCGCCCGTAATGCCGAGTGGGTGGTGACTTTCAGTGGAACAGACACCACGCTTTCTCAGAAGTTGTACGCCAAGTATTCTTATGTGACAGAAGAAGTGTATCCTGATCATGATTTTGTAGATGTCATGCTCAGGCGACCGGATGGTACGCTCGAAATCATGCTCGATCAATTCAATGAAATCGTGCCGATTCAATCGTAAGTTCGAACCTTCAGCAGTTAAAACATTTTTCCGGACTTGGCCTTTTCAAAAGCTTCCTTTTGTTCCGGAAACTTACTGAGCGCGTCCATCATGATGTTTTCGATTTTATCGGGTTGATTCTGATCGTGAAGGTTCTTGAGGATGACCCGGTATAAAATCGGATCCGCATGACCGTCTCTGAGTAACTGATTTCCGATCGCGTAAATTTCGGCGGGGCCATGGTCGAAAGTATCGATCAGGTACCTCAGGCTTAAGTATTCGGCGGTGCCTTGCTGCTCGGAAGAAAAACGCCTGAGCGTACTTCTGGCTTCTTTATGAAGTCCGAACTCACAAAGGCCAAGAATGATTTCTTTCAAGAACTTGGCCCGTCCCGCTGCCGAGATGGCTGCTTTTTCGAATAACTCGATGCCCCGGTTCGGGTAGTTCGAACGTAAATAGTATTTTCCGCAAACCACAAGCGAAGCACAGATGTATTGAATCAGCTCTTCTTCGCGATGATCGATTCCGGTAAACAGCTGGTAATAGCGTTCGATATCGTCGTAGTTCTTGTTCATGATCGCCAGTCGTAACACCGAAGCCAGTCGTTTGGGATTCGCCGGAAAAAGTCGGGACATTCTGCGAACCACGTCATAAGCATCGGCATAGAGCTTTTTTTGCATCAGCAATTCATAAAGCCCAACCATGCATTTGTAGTGAATCTTGTTAAAAGTTAGTCCTTTTTTGAAGCTGCTCTCGGCTTCGTCGAGCAGGGTTTTCATGAGTTCGGTCTGGCCGATATAGAAGGAGGCGAGGGCGGGCTTCGGATCAAGAAGTTCGGCGTTTTTGAACTCGTTCAGGGCTTCATCGAATTTTTTATCGAATAAGAAGGTCTTACCCCTTTCAATCGCTTTCAGATAGTCGGGTGGATTTACTTTGGCCAGCGCAGCCCGGAGCAGGTTGCGGGTCAGGGTGTCTTGCGAGTAGGGCTTAAGAATGAACGCGTCGACGTCTTCTTCTGCTGCCTGGGTGATAGCGGATTGCGAGTTGTTGCTGGTGAGTAGGGTAAATACGCACTCTTTGGTCTCTGGAAATTGCTCGCGGAATGTCTGCAGCAATTCTAGTCCGCAACGAGGGCCAAGGTCGTATTCGCAAATCACCACGTGGGGTTTCTCGTTCTTGATCATGTCAAACGCCTCTTGATAAGTTTCTGCCCTGAGCACGTGATTGGGTGGGGCACCCAAGGTGCCCATGATCTTAAGCAGTGCGTTTCTTGAAGTGCGGGATGGGTCTGCGATCAAAACCTTTCGATTCGCAATGTAGGCTTTGAAGAGCGCTACCGGATCATGTTCTGTCTTTGCCATGATTATCTGCCTCTCAATGTTTCAAAAAGTTCTTCGGCAATTTCCTGGTTCTTAAAGAACATTTTCTCGAAGCGGGGGAGCTTTTCGAGGTCCGAATGGTGGATAGTAAAAAGATAAACCTGTCGTGGATCCTGATAACGAGCCCGCTTTTCATCTTCCTCATCGAGGGGTTGGTCATCATCGGCGACTTTGGTTAAAAAGGTAAAATATTCATCTGGCCTTTTGTTTTCCGTTTCGAAAGTGACTTTAACCATATGGCCTGACGAACAACACTTGTCGGGAACTTCGAGGATAAAACCTTTGTCGGTGAGTTCGTGGAGTTCGATCGGAAAATCACCGTGCTGAATGAGGTCTTCCTTGTCCTTGGGATAGATTTTTCGATCCCGGAAAACAGACACGCGAGAGGTCATGTTTTCAATCGAGATGATCAATTTCATGGGTTTGAAATCGTCGAGATTAATGATGATTTCGTTGTTGTCTTGTTCTTCTTCTTTTTTCATTTGTCTCTTTTTCTGCCTCCTAAAATTTTAGCAAGTCTGCAGCGGAGTTAAAGAAGATTGAGTGAACAGCGTCGTTTTTTTTAAGGTATACTTTTTTATTCAAACAATGTATAAATGCCACCCTTGCGACGCCCGATTTTTTTGGCGTGAACTGGAGGAAAAGTGACTCTGAAAAATTGCCTTGCCAAAGTTCTGCCAGTCTTGATTCTTGGGTTTTCGGGTAATCCTGTCGTGCATGCCGAGGTTCTTGCCGGTATTCCGAACTTTCATGAAGTGACGCCTTGCCTCTATCGCGGAGGAAGACCCACCGAGCAAGGACTCAAGAATCTTCGCGATCAAAAAGGCGTCAAAACCATCATCGATTTGCAAGGCGGCGACTTATATTCCGTGTGGCGGTTTTATGACTGGGTAGCCGAACCGGGCGAGCGTCCCCATGAAATTGCCGAAGAAAGAAACTACGCCTTGGCGCTCGGCATGAATTTCGAGTCCATTCCTCTTGATTCGGTAGATCCGATATCGACCGACGAAGTCGTCTCGATCAACCGCATTCTTGCCATCATGAATGATTCCGCTAAACAGCCGGTTTATATTCATTGCCAGCATGGTAAAGACCGAACAGGGCTCCTGGTCGCACTCTATGAAGTCCTTTTTATGGGTATTAAGCCCGAAGTTGCCAACCAAGAGTGGCAGGATCTGGGGCATGATCAGAAAAGCCGGCACTTTACATTTCGATTGGATGACTATTTTAGAGAACGAACGGGTTGGAATCCATCAAATAACGGGCTTGTTCCGGCTGGCGCGCCGCAGGCGGTCCCGCAAAGCAGAGACGAGCGGTGAGTCGCCGACAGGCAGATCGACCAGGATCGTTTCAACTTCTGGATTTTCATCGAGATCCCGAAGGGTAGCGAACAGGCGATTCGCCATTTCAGCGAGCGAGTTTTTTTCAGAGAGCACCTCTCTGACTTCGATCTTCTGAAAAGGAAGATTCGATGGGGTTTCACTCATTCCCATCACTCCGTACTTTTCATCCAGGGGATAGGATTTTAAAAAATTCAAAACAGCATTTCGCTCTTTGAAGGAATGCGGAATCAAGATGAGTGGTTTTCTAGGAGAGTAGTGGCTTTCGAGTAATCCAGGCGCCAGAATTTTCTGTTGGGTTTCGCCGAGTCCTGCATGAACCGAGATTTTAACCCGAAAATGATTCTCGAGTTCTTCGATGCCGATCTTGCCGGGGCGCAAGAGTTTGATTTCGAGCGGATCATTGATCTGGATAATGGTCGATTCAACACCTACTGAGCAAGGACCTCCGTCGAGAACGGCGGCAATTCTGCCGTCGAGTTCTGCGACCACATGGGCTGCCTGGGTGGGCGAAATTCTGCCGAATCGATTCGCGCTCGGCGCAGCCAGCGGAAAAGACAACTTACCGAGGAGTTCGAGAAAAAGTGCATGGGCGGGCATGCGGACGCCCACTGTATTTTGTCCACTGGTCACTGCATCAGGAATTGCGCTTCCTCGAGGAAGTACCAGCGTCAGTGGACCGGGCCAGAATTTCTTAAGCGCTTGGTTGATGAGCGAAGCTGAAGGCCAGGACAGTACCTGTTCTGAGATGATTTTTTTTGCGACCAAAACTTCGAGTTTTGAATCGGCTACATGAACAATCAGCGGATCAAAGGTGGGACGATCCTTCGCTTTGAAGATCTTAGCTACCGCATCAGCAGAAAAGGCATTACCGGCAAGGCCGTAAACCGTTTCGCTGGGAAGCGCGACCACTTCATGGTTTGCCAGCAATTCTGCGGCTTTCATTACGGAGTCGGCGGTTGAATTCAGGCGTATTGTTTTCAATTTTTTTCCAACAGCGGTTTGAGTACGCTTTCCATTTTCATGCCGCGCGAACCTTTGATCAGGATGCGATCGTCCGCGTGGATCAATTTTTCGATGCTTTGAACGAGCGAGGCGTGTTCTTCGAAGTGTCGACTTGCCTTAAACCCGTTCTTGCTGAGTTCATTCTGCAGCCACTTCATGCGGGGGCCGAAGAGCCATACATAGTCGACCTTTTCCTGTATGAGAATTGGCGCAAGATCGCGGTGAAATGTTTCTTCCTGATCGCCGAGTTCAAGCATGTCGCCTAATACTGCGTGTACTTTGCCTTTTCCTTTGCGTTGAATCAACAAGCGGATGGCGGCCAGTGCCGAAGTGGGGTTCGAGTTGTAATAGTCTCCAATGATTTCGACTCCGTTCGGAAGTGCATAAATCTCGGTGCGCCCATATGCCGTTTTGAACGTAGCGAGTCCTTCTAGAATCTCGGTTTCTGTCAGGCCAAAGAAGGTCGCCATGCAGATGGCTGCAAGTAAATTGTGCGCATGGTGTTCGCCCGGAATAGGTACCGAATAAGACGTAGCAACTCCTGCGTGGGTAATTCTGAGAATACCGGCTTTTTCATTATAAGAGCCCGAGAATTGTGGCTTCTGATCTGATTTTAGAGAGTAAGTTCGCATTTTCTCGACAGCAAGCTCGTTCTTATTTGCTTCGAACCAGGCCAGCACAAACGCGTCTGAAAGATTGATTGCGAGAGGCAATTGTTGTTTTTTTCCGTAGTCGAATGCTTTTAATTCTTCGGCTGCCGCTATTTCGACAGTTTTAAGTTGATGTAGATGTTCTGGCCCCGTTGCAGTCAATATCAGATGAGTCGGTTCCACCAGCTGTAAATGTTGTTCCATGGCGCCGATGTCGTCGATTCCAATTTCGATGATGGCAATTTGGGTGTCGTGCTTCATGGCAAGCAAAGTAAGTGGAATACCGAGAAAGCCGTTCAGGCTTCCCTCGGTTTTGTGAACCGCCGAATATTTTCCTTTGAGGATGCTCGAAAGGAGTTCTTTGGTAGTGGTTTTTCCGACTGATCCCACTACGCCCACAAAAGGAATTGAAAATGACTTGCGGTAAGTATGGGCCAACGTGCGGATGGCATTCATGGTCGAATTGACCTGAAACACCTGGACTTTGTCATGGGTGAATGGTTTTTCGGTGATGACCGCCACGGCGCCTTTTTCTGCGGCCTGGGCTAGATAATCGTGCCCGTCATGGGTATCGCCCTGGATGGCGATAAAAAGCGATCCTGGCGCAATAGCGCGCGAATCCGTAGTGATCGAGAGGATTTCGGTCTCTTTAAGTGGGGTAGGAAGGTTCAGTGAGGCTGCTATTTTCCGTGTGTTCCAGAACGAGGGCATACTTCATCTTGTCGAAGTGCGCAGAGGGTGTCAAATCGCGAAAATTAAATGATTAAAATTAAGTCAGGTGATCCGTCGAAGTGCTGAGTAAGCATTACTTCATTAATATAGTCGGTCAATGTAATCTCCGGTCACCGTCTATGAAGCATAGAAGTCTCGTTTTAATTTTGCTGCTTTTTCTTTTGGTCATCGTGCGGATGCCTTGCGGGGGCATCTTGAACTTCATTTTCTCAGGTGAGTGGTTCAGTTTGAGTTCAGCAATAGTTTTTCGATGACTGTACTGGACTGAAACGTCAAACTCAAACTGGGATTCAAATATTGCTATTAAAATACAAAACCCCGGCTGCAGGGCAGCTCGGGGTTTAAAGTTAAGTATAAGGCTGCTACCATGCAGCTTTGCTGCTGGTGGCAGCTGAAATGGTTAAGACTACTTCGCAGCCTCGAGCTCTTCGTCGATGACTTCAGAGAATTGCTCGATTGGAAGCGCTCCGCTCAGCAATTGGCCGTTGACGAAGAAAGTAGGAGTTGAACGAACTCCGAGTTTTTCGCCGTAAGCTTGGTCTTTTTTAACGTAGTCAGCATACTTGTGAGCTGCAACGCACTCTTTGAATTTGGCTTCGTCAGCACCCGCAGCTTTTGCGTGTTTGACGAGGCTTTCAGCATCGAGTTTGTCTTGAGCAGCGAAAGCGATGTCATGGAATTTCCAGAATTTCTCTTTGCCTTGCTCGTTTACGCACATAGAAGCTTCTGCAGCTGGCATGGCTTCTTTATGCATTGGAAGTGGAAATTGCTTGAACGCCATCTTGATCTTGTTTCCGTATTTCTTCTTGATGTCGCTGACGGTTTTTGCAGCACGACCGCAAAATGGACATTGGAAGTCAGAGAAAATGATCATGGTCACTTTAGCATTGTCGCCACCGGTAGTGGGAGCTTGTCCGATATCCACTTGGATGTTTGATTTTGGCTTCTTGAAGTAAACTTCAACTGGATTGCCTTTGGTCAGTTTGGCAACGTAAGCGGTGATCATTTCTTCACGTTTTTGTTCTTTCATGTACGTGAAAATACGCTCTTTTACTTGTTCGTTGATGTTGCTCTCAGGGATGTTCTTCTCTTTTACGAATTTTTTGTATTCTGGATCAGAAATCTTGATGTCGCCTTTGGTGATTTTCTTGCTGATGAATTCTTCAGCACTGGCCAAGCCTTCTTTTTTGGCTTCGCCACCGAGAACACGTTCTTGCACCATTTTATTCAATTGGTTCATTTTCAGATCGTACTCTTGCTTTTTGATTTGCATGAGTTCGAGAGTTGCGTCCCCGATCAGTTGCTCTTCAGTGATGTCTTCACCATTGATCTTTGCAACTACTCCGGCTTTGGGAGCGTCTTTAAAAACCATGTTAATCTTTGCTTTCGCGCTCTCGCTGGTACACGCCATAATGACGACTACAGAGAGGAGGCCAGCACCAACAATACTCAGCGTACGCTTAGTGTTCATTTTAAGTTGTCCTTTCATATATTTAAACTAGTACAGATAGCGTAAGTGAGGATTCGACGTGGCGCAATTATAAATTTCCCATAACGCATGGTTTCTATAATCATTCCATAATATTAGTTTATGGTATGATGTCGATTATGACCTTCTGCAAGAACACTTTGGTTGCATTATTGGTAATTTCAACAGGCGGCTGCATGAGTGCCTATAAAAAGTCGGTCGGAGGCGATCCCGAGCAGGTTTTCTCGAAAATTTTCATTTCTGATTACCCGAATGCCTGGGAAGCGGCGGTCGACGCCTTGAAAGCCAGTCCGATGGAAGTGGTAAATCGCGAAAACGGAAGTTTGCAAACGAAGTGGATCGATAATACAGCCGATCGAAATCTTCTCGATTCAATGGGTTCGGTGAGTCCCTACGTCAAGGCCCAGTATCGTTTCAGGGTGATGGTAGCCAAAGGGTTTTATGAAGGAAAGGCTTCAGCACGAGTGAGTGTGCAGAAAGAACAGCAGTATCAACGAGACGTGCTCGAGGGGTGGTTGAATCAAGAGACAGACGGAATTCAGGAAAACAGTTTGCTCTATAGGATTGGTCGTTTGATCGAATTCAGAATCCGACTTCAGGATATGGAAAACCGCAAATTAAAGCGCCAATTGCAAAATGCCGGCGGATCGCCCTGATCTTACGAATTCAGCAGATTTTCGAACTCCTTGAGGAGTTCTTCGTCTGTCTTTGATGAGAGCGAATCGGCTACCGGAGCTGCTGCCGCCGCAGGGGCCGGAGCGGGAGTCGGTGCGGCCGCTACCGGTGCTGGAGCTGGGGCTGGGGTAGGAGCCGCGGCAACGGGGGCTGGGGCAGGAGTCGGAGCAGGCGCTGGTGCCGCAGTCACGGCAGGTGCCGGTTTTTTATCCAGACTGGTATCCACTTCATCAATCAATTTTTCGAACTGATCCAGCAACGTTGCATTTGATTCTGCAGTGGATACTGGCGCCGGAGCGGCTGGAGCAGGTTGTGCTGTTTGAGTCGGCGGAACAGCTGCTTCTCCACCCAATAAACGATCGATGGCGTCCTGATCGAGTGAAAGGCCGCCTTCTGCAGGAGCTGATGGAGCAGGAGCGGGTGCGGCAGCCACGGGAGCCGGTGCAGGAGCGGGAGTAGGAGCCGGAGCTTCAACGCTTTGAAGTTTCGGTGCAGGAGCTGGAGCGGCTGCTCCACCGCCTTCCTCAAGGCGTTTCTTGAGTTGGGCATTTTCCTGCTGAAGACGCTTCAGATTGGCCAAGTCATCCTCGAACATCGAATATTCTTCGAGGCGTTGTTCGAGGTTTTTAATTTTACCGAGCAACTCGTTCTGATTGTCCGAGGTTGGGGCAGCGGCCATTGCCTTTTGATTTTTCTTCAGGTTCTCGATCTCTTCTTGTAAGCGGGTCTTTTCGACATTGATGTTGATGACCATGCTCTCTTTGTCGGTAAGTTGAGTCTCGAGTGCAGAAAGTCTTTCTAAAAGTTGGGTAGGAATAGCGGCGCCTTCACCGGCTGGAGCTGCTCCCGGAGCGGGTGCGTAGTTTTGCGCCATTGGCTTAAAATTAGCGGGTAATTGCACGTTTTCTGCGCCAGCAAGCAGTCCGAAAAGATTGCTGCGCACGGTTTGCGCCTCGTTGATGAGTTGGTTGAGATAGACTTTGACTACTCCCGCTGGGAGTTGATTTCTTGCAGCACCGAGGAGTCGTCTTTTTAAAACGTAGTGGTAACAATAAATGCCAAGGAGTCCGAAAATTCCGGCCGCCGTGAGTAAAAGAAATTCTTCAGTAAATTTCGAATAGAAATAGATGAACGACGACATGTTTTGGGTCCCTCCTAGACCGTGAACTGCACCTTTTAATTATAGAAGGATGCGAAGGGGGTGTCAATTGAAGCAATCGCATCATTGAGAAGTGATTCTCTTTAGGTCAAAGCTTTGACGAGTGCATCGCGAAAAGGGTAGAGTCAAAATATGGACTCCTATGAATACCTTCTCGCGGGCGCTGTTGAAGCTGCTTATCAAAGTGGCAAAGTCATTCGAAAATATTACCGCGGAAAATTCGATGTTCGCGAAAAGGGAAAACTCGGCCTCGTCACGACGGCCGACATCGAAGCCGAAGCGGTAGCGATGAAAGTTCTTCGAAAATGCGAGCCGGGATTCGGCTTTCTTACTGAAGAAGCCCACTCAAAAGCAGTGCAAACAAAGACCGAAACCGGAATGTGGATCATCGATCCTCTCGATGGAACCACAAACTTTGTACATCGATTTCCGATGTTTTGTGTGACGATCGCAGCCGAAATCAAGGGCAAGGTGGTGGCAGCAGTCACTTACCATCCTGTACTCGATGAAATGTATACGGCAATTCGGGGTCAGGGTGCGTTCATGAATGGCGAGAGAATCAGCGTTTCAAAAACGGCAAAAATGAAAAGCGCATTGCTCTCTACAGGATTTACCCAGCATCAGGCAAAAGGATTTTCGACAGAGATGAGTTCGTTCGAGAAAATCAGTGGTGCATGTCGGGCCGTCCGGCGATCAGGAAGTGCTGCGCTCGACATGGCTTATACAGCACGTGGAGTTTTTGATGGATTTTGGGAGCGGCACCTATATCCGTGGGATGTAGCGGCGGGATCCCTTCTCGTAGAAGAAGCGGGTGGTAAGGTTTCTGATTTTAAGGGCAAGAAGTTCTCTACTCGTGGAGTAGAGGTGCTGGCGACAAACGGCAAAGTTCATCGCCAGATTCTCTCGAAAATTTAAAGCGGGCTATTGGCAAGAATGTCGCTGGTGACCAATGTGTAAATTGAATTGCTGACACAATCGCCACGACTCAGGACGCCTACGACGTAGATTTGTCCGCCGAGAGTGACCATCGCAGGACCACCGGAATCTCCACTACAAGTAATGTGTCCGGCGCGGCCCCCTACAAAAATATCAAAATTATCATTCGATTTTGACATGAATTTAACCTGAACTTTTCGAAGGGTTCCGGCTCCACGAAGTGATGTG
>CAIKYX010000087.1 GCA_903831745.1 Oligoflexia bacterium | reverse complement strand
GCCATACGCCAGCAGATTTAGATTCCCTGCTCGAAGAGTATTTGGGCGATTCACTTTATCGTCCAGGTGATTTCCTTTCTCGGTGTCCGGCGGTAATGCCTAATGGCGATCCGATGACTTTGCGCGAATGCGCAAAAATGGTGGGATGGCCTTCGGTAGGCGACCTTCGAGGTAAATTTATATTTTCTATTCTCGGCAATTGGCGATGGACGGTGGTGGGGCATGGCACGCAAGGGTGGCAAACTTATGCGAATTTCGGAAGTGGCGTTCGCGAGCGTTCGGCTTTTCCGATGATTTCGGACTGGCCAACGATCGAGCCGATAGACGCATCGCTTTACCATCGAGCCGAAGAAGCGTCTGTGTTTTTACAGGCCGAGGACTATTCGGATCCTGCTTATTTGAAACACTTGCAAGACAAAATGGCCGAAGGGGTGCTCGTGCGAATGGACAATGCATTCAGCATGAAAGACCAAGAAGACCGCGTTCATCTTGGTTTTCAGTATTTGCAAACCGATTTTCCGTGGATTCAATACCGAGATGCAGGCTTTGCACAGCCACTGAAGGCTTTTGATGAAACGCCGGTAATTGAGCCGGGGAACCGAATACTTGTGACGAAGTTAAAGCAAACCTTACCTGGTGCTGAGGGCGCTTCGTTAATGTTACAAGATTCAAATCTGCATAGTGAGTGGGAGACGTTACCTTCTACGACAAGGCCTTCGCCGAACCCGCAGCATCCGAATTCAAAATCGCCTCGAGGTAAAGGCTGCTTGGCGGTTTCGAATTCAAACGACTCATTCAAGATTTGTCGCCAGACGGTCGATGCGCGGGTTGCAAAGGCAATAAGGCCATTTGCAGAAGACCTGCGGATTACTCTCGAGATGAATCAGAACGGGATTTTGTCGAAAAGGGAATTTTTCTCGAATCCTCATTCGTGTGGGCGAGTCGGTGATCAGATTAAACTGATTGTAGACACCGTCAGTGGTCAGACCTGTGTGACTGGCTTTTCAGCCTGTGAAATCTTTAACGAAGGTTTATACAAAGGAAAGCCCAACTGGAATTCGCTTGGGCAAACCTGCTTCGCAAAACCGATGACCGAACAAGGGCTTGCTGTCGACGAAGGCGATGTTTTATTCGTGGGTACGCTGCATGATCGATTGCCTGTACGAGGCAGCGATATGATTTTTCACGACGATAGCCATTCATTTACGTATCAGGAGTAAAAAAGGTAGGGAGCACCAGTAAAAAAGGTGGGGAGCACCTTTTATTCCCACTCGATAGTGGCGGGGGGCTTTGATGAAATGTCGTAGACCACTCGGCTGACGCCTTTGACTTCATTACAGATTTTTGTGCTGACTTTTGCCAAGAATGAGTTTTCAAAAGGGTACCAATCGGCGGTCATTCCATCGGCAGAGTTTACGGCACGTAGGGCGATCACGTAATCATGGGTTCGGCCATCGCCTTGGACTCCAACCGTTCGGATGGGTAAAAAGACTGCCATGGCTTGCCAGATTTTGTCGTAAAGGCCGGCTGCTTTAATTTCTTCGATGAAGATTTCGTCTGCGAGTTTTAAAATTTCTAACTCAGGCCG
>CAIKYX010000086.1 GCA_903831745.1 Oligoflexia bacterium | reverse complement strand
CCAGATCAATTGCCGATTTGGAAGGCGCACCGTCCAATTGAATTTCAATCTGGTTTCCTTTGATTTGAATATCACGAACAGTCAACGACGATGCAGATGCAGACTGAGCGCCTGCCAGCATCATGAAAAACATAAAAACAAAATTCCGGTGCCATCCTTGGCTCTTCATCTAAAATTCCCTTCGTCCTGAATGGAATAACGTTTAATCACCAAAAAACACTGACTACTTCAACTGCTCGATTCTCTCCATCGGAGAAAGAATATCCGTCAGTCGAATTCCGAATTTCTCATTCACGGTTACGACCTCGCCCCGGGCAACCAGTCGATCGTTTACCAGAACCTCGAGCGGCTCACCTGCGAACTTCGAAAGTTCGACCACCGAACCTTGCGCCAACTGAAGAATGTCCCTGACTGACATTTTCGTACGGCCCAGTTCGACGGTTACCTTGAGTGGAATATCAAGAATGAAATCCAGCGAATGCACGCCATCCTGACCTGCTTCGGGAGCTCCACCCAATCCACCTTCAATTTTACCTAAGTTTGGTGTCGACATATTTTACTCCTTTTATTCTTCTATTGGTTTCGTAATTTGTACGGCACGAGTTCCCCTCGATACGCCGAAAAAGCATTTGAACTTGGAAACCCCTTCCACGTTCATATTCAATTCGCCATCACAATCCTGATTCAACGGGATGATGTCTCCGATGTTCAGATTGACGAGATCTCCTACGGTAATACTGGTTTCACCCAGATTCACGGATACATTCGCATTGAGCATTTCCATGTGGGTTTCGAGATTCTCGATCCACACACGGTCTGCACGGTCGGAATCCGACTGAAAGGATGAGTTCAATTTATTCTTGATGGATTCGATGGTCGAATAAGGAATGACGAGTGCAATCGTTCCACTCGCATTCTCGAGCTCGACTTCGAAAGTGGTTGAAATGATCACATCCGAAAGAGGAACCACACCCACGAATTGCGGATTGGTCTCGGTACGAAGGTGCATCAATCCGATCTTATGAACCGGCGCCCAAGCTTCCTCGATATCGGCGATCGCCAGCGCCATCACCTTGTTCATGATCATCAATTCAATACGGGTAAATTCTTTTCCGTCGGTCTTGGTGTAAGGACGATCGGTTCCACCGAAATAACTGTCGATCAGGGCGTATGCCAGTTTCGATTCAAACACGAGAAGTGCAGGACCACGAAGGGTTTCTGAACGCAGGATACCTACGCAACTTGGAATTGGAAGAGTGTTTACGAATTCACCGAATTTGAGAAGGTCGGTCGAAATAATCGAAATGGAAGCGATCTTACGAAGGGAATTTGAAAGTGACATCCGGAATAAGCGTACATACCGCTCGTAAATCAGGTCGAGAGTCGGCATTTTTCCGCGAATCACCCGGTCTTGATTCGTCAGATCGTATGTCTGGACATCTTTCGCATGGTCGTCTGTCTTGGCAGCTCCGGAAGCCGCTGTATCGAGTGACCCTTCCGCTACCGCATTCAGAAGTGCATCCACTTCCGCTTGACTTAATACCTGGTTCATAGCCCTCCTAGCTACTGACTTGAAAGTTACTGAAAAACACGCCTTTTACTTTTCCGGTGACCAGAAAACTATTCAGCGCATTCCTAATCTCATCCTTGAGAAAATTTCTACCCTCGCCCGTCTGCAAATCTGCAGGACGCTTGCTGTTGAACAAATCCAGAATTGCATTTCTGGCTTGTGGCATTTTTTGGGTTAACTCGGTTGAAGTATCCTCGGTCGGTACTTCGACAGCGACAATCACCCGCACAAATCGTGGCGGGGTGCCGACTGCTGTTGAAAGATTTACGGTAAACTGTTCCATCGTAATGATTTTCGGGCCTACGTCCTTGAGTTTTCCAAGAAGGTCGCGCTCCGCTTTTTTACCGCCATGGCCAGACTCATGATCATCGCCATGAAGTTGCATGTCAGTGATGGATTCTTTGTGTTTGTCTTTTTGAAATTGGAGGAAAACGACTGCGCCGATACCGAGCGTAAATAGAATATTTACGGCTCCGAGAATTACTCCGAGCTTGCCTCCACCACCATCAGTGGGCATTGATTCTGGCAAATTATCATCTTTTTTGTCATCACTGGCCATAGTTTGGCGTCCTGCCTCTTACATAATTTTGCAATGGGAACGCTAAAACTACAAGCTGTCTCGCTCTTAAATCATTAAATTCAGTGTATTAATTTTACCCTCCCTTGCCCTTTCGTCGACTCTTTGACGCTTTTAAGGTAAGGAGGAGGGGCTAATTGCCGTCGCACCGGGTGCAACTATGACTGTTTATTAACAATTAGCCCCTGCTATAGGTCTTATTCGGATTAATCTAGTTGCTAGCCACCGGCAAAGCCGGCTGGCAAGCAACCTTTTAAATCACGTACGCTTGAGGTTGATGATTTCGTTCATGAGCTCGTCGCCCACACCGATCACCTTACTGTTCGCCTGGAAGTTACGCTGAGCTTGCATCAAATTGATGAACTCACCGGCGATATCCGTAGTCGAAGACTCGAGTGCCTTCGAACTGATGGTTCCGCGACCACCCGAGTTTGGAGCACCGATCGTCGGCTGACCCGAACTTCGGGTTTCCTTGAACTTGTTACCACCGAGTTTGATCAGATCTTCCGGGCTTTCGAATTTCGCAAGAGCCACTTGTCCGACTTTAACCGTCTCACCATTGCTGTAAACAGCGGCAAGGCTTCCATCATCCTCGAACTTCAGTGCCGAAATCGTTCCTGAAGTGTAACCATCTTGAACGGTTTTATAGGCTTCTGAATTGGCACCGTATTGGGTAACCTGAAGTCCATCCCCGCCTTTGGCGATATCTTTACCGAAATTGAATTCCACTTTTTGGTTCGGTTTTGATCCCTTAGTGAAATTGAATGATGAATCATCCATCGACTGCTCGGAGAGTTTTCCATCATCATTGTAGGTCAGTTTTCCGGATGCTTGCTGCATCATCTTGCCCGGTGTACCGCCTTCGATTTCCTCACCTTTGGCCATCGCTTTCCACTCCCAGTTATGACCATCGACTTTATTGAAATAGACAGTGGTCGCGTGAGCGGCACCATTGGTATCGTAAACGGTTACACCCGTTGCAAAGTGCGATGTTTTATCTGGATTTGACGGATCGAACTTAACGCTCATATCGACACGCGAATCAAGATTGGCAAAAAGATCAACTTTTTGAGTTCCTTTAGCATCGAGAACGGCGCGATCTACCGAAAGCGCACCCATTTTAGAAGTTATTTTTCCGTCGCCATCGGCTTGGAAGCCTTGAATCTTCTCGCCTTGAGAAGTAACGAGTTTACCTTCCTTATCGAAGTGAAACGAACCATCACGCGAAAACGCGCGACCTTCGTTACTATCGATCACAAAAAAACCGTTACCGGTAATCGCGAGATCGGTTGGACTTTCAGTTTGAGAAAGGGTTCCTTGAGAAAAGACGGTTCGGATGTTGCCAAGCTTAGTACCACGGCCGCTTGAACCGTTACTGCCTGCTCCACCCATTGATTTTGCCACTGCATCCTTGAATTCCGGTCTTGCTGTCTTGAAACCGGTGGTTGATGCGTTGGAGATGTTATCTCCGTAAACTGCGAGAGCCTCACCTTGGCCTTGAATACCAGAAAATCCCGTATACATCGACGATAGAATACCCATAGGACACGCCTCCTTGCGTTTGGTTAATTGCCTCCCCGTCAGTCATTCCGGTTCGGCGTGAATGAACGGAATCTCCGTTCACTCTATAGGCTTCCCATCGGGTCCAGCCTAAATCTTTAAAAAACTTTTATTACTTCCTTCTCTCATTTTACTCTCGTGTATTTTTTACACAAGATTAATTTAAAAAATATTTTAAATAATTACTGCTCCATCAATATTCGTGAACACATTTCCCGTCAATTGATTGCGATCCATCGCAGTAATCACCGTACGATTCGGAACACTGACAATCAACGCCGCTTTATCCGTCAAAACCAGCGTATCTTGCACACCTTTCGCATCAGCTTTGTTGATCGCATCATTCATTCTTGCCAGAGTTTCTGGATCGAATTGAATTTGACGATCTTTTAAGCGCTGCGTCGCATGCGCAGAAAACTTCAGCCCTTGGGGCATCGAGTTTAAATGTTGCGTAGGCTGCTTGATTTCCGTCTGCTCCATCGCCTCATTTAAACTTTTATCAAACGCACCCTTTTCGATGCCCGTCTCGTTCTGTTTCTTTGCATCTGAAACATTCGGATTCGCAGGAATCTTATTTACGTTTGGATAAAAAATGGGTCTCGTCGGGTTCATCTCTAGTCTCTCAATCCGTTAGGAAAGCCTTCAGCTTTCACGGCGCCCGCTTGTTGTTCTGCAATTAACTTTTCTTTCAGTTCCTGCGGAAGACCGAATGGCGCATTCGGCGCAACGGCAGCAGGCTCAGCATCTGCTACTTCTGCACCCTCTGCCCTTACGTCTTTCGCGCCATTTTCCTTCTGAGGAATATTGGCAGCCGTAGGAATATGTTTACTGGGTAATGCATCGCCGTCAATTCGAATCAAGTTCTTGAAACTCACCTTTTGAGGATTCTTAGGATCGCCTACGAGAAAATTCGTATCCCCACCTTCGAAAGAAACCCCCACAATCGACTCACGAGAAATGGGCTCAATCTTGATTTTTCCACCCTGCGCATTTTCAGCATCCACTCGAACGGTATAAGTCGAAGACGGAACCGAAATTCCACTGGCGTTCATGCCGTCCCAGCTATAGACATTTGGTCCCTTTTTCATCGGCTCGAGATCGCGGGTAGCAATCACGTCGCCTCGTTCATCCAGGATTGAAATCTTGATTTTATTCGCGTCCTGCGGAAGATCGAAATTGATCGGAGACAAAGTACCTTTTTGATGACTGAATCGCCCTTTATCAACGGTCACCGACTTACCGATCATGGCACTCATCGCTAAGCGATCCGATGCCGAATTTTTATCAGCAAGTTTTTCGACCGCTTGGCCTACGTTTTTCATTTGTTCGACGCTGGTAATCTGGGCCATCTGGGTGGCCATTTTATCAGAATCCATTGGTTTGGTCGGATCCTGGTGTTTCATTTCGGTGATCATGATTTTCATGAAATCATCTTTATCCAGCGCCTTCTTGATCGCACGAGCCTCTTTTGGCTTTTCACCGTATCGTGCCTGAAGCGTCGTCATCGCATTACTGGCAGCTTGCTCGCGGTCGACGTTCTGAATTTTGCCCAGATCCATTAGCGTTTTCCCCTTACCATCATGCGATCATATCCAATCGTCCTGCATCATTGCGGTTCGACACGGAAGCCATCGCCGCCGCTGCTCTTAATGTTTTTCTAGGCGCTTCGTCCATAAAAGCGGAAGTTCCACGCTGTTCAGACGATTGCTGGCCGAATTGTTGTGAATTACCCGAATCCGTGTGCTGGCGGAATGAACCCAAGTCCATTTGAAGCTGCGGATCAGTGGCAAGCGTTGCTGCCATTGGTGCTGTTCCTACGTCAATTCGAGACAGAATCAACTGATGAGACCCGAGGCCATCACGTAAAGATCCTAAACTTTCTTCAATAATTCGCTTGGCGTTTCCGTCCTGAGCCTGAATCTCGATCGATACTTTCTGGCCATCAGTACGTACATGCATTTTCAATTCACCCAAATGATCCGGGCGAAGTCGGATGCGAATTTCTCCATCCTGCTTGGCTTGAGCAAGAATGTTTACTTGCTGAGAAATCTGATGAATCGCGTCGTGCGAAAGAATGGTTTTTCCTGCGGTTCCCTGGGTTACCGGAGCTTCAACCATTTTCTGATTTTGCCCACGTCCCTGAACCGAAGCAGACAATGGAATTGCCGCTTCCTTACCATTCAAATCTTTTGCTTTTCGGCCATCGACTTTCAGCGCGGTAGTTCCGAGTGCACCGGTACCCAGCGCGAGAGTGGCCGCATTAGTATTCTGAAGTGCAGGCAAATCACCGTGGCTTGCGATTCCCTGAGCCAGAGGTGAAGCGTTCATATTTTTTTGTCCGAACTGGGATATTTCTCTTAAGTTCAAATAATCACTGGTCGATAACTTCGATGAGACGGGAGTTTTCGCAACCGGCGCTTCGGTTACATCAAAATCAGCATGCTCACCCATCGGAACCATTTGAGCAGGAACACCCGATTGGTCTTTGATCGCCTGACGAACCATCGCAGGGTTCATCTCAGAATTCATCGCCAAATTTTGAATGTTTTGCTCAGAAAGTCCGGCGGGATTAACCGACGGTTTCATGTTGCCTTGGGCTGCATCCTTGATCATCGATTCTTGAATTTGCGGAAGGCGATTTTGAAGCGCTTGCTGCGTAGCCGCATCAATCACTTCTGGAGACGGCACATTCTTTTGTTTAGAATTTTGTACTTTGGCTTCGGGCGCCCCTGCCATCAAAGCATTTTCGCCGTCCAAGCCTGCCTGAAGATTCGTCAATTGTCGTTTGGCTTCGCGTCCTTGAACCGTAACTTCTTCACCACCATCAGTAGGAATCTGTTTCTCGACTTTTTGCGGCAACGTGGCGGTGCCTTGCTGAAGAAGTGCGCGCAAAGCAGCAGTTTCCTGCTCCTTGGTGCTGACTTTCTTCTCGGCTTGCGCCAGATCCGCTTGAAACGCGACACCGTCTTCGGCCCCTGCTTTACCCGAGATTTTACCCTCGACCGCAGAAGAACCTGGAAGGATTTTAGCGTTTGCTTGCGGGAGTGCGTTCAGTAGATTCGCCACGCTCTTTCTCCTTTCCGGTGTTGGTAGTCGTTCCAAATGCCATCAGTTCAGAAAGTTTCGATGACTTATCCGGACTGAGAGCACCCATGATTTTTCCTGCCTTTGAAGTAGAAAGTCTCGAAAGCGCGGTGACCGCGAGTTCGTCATCTACTCCATTGATCACCGCTGCTGCGGATTTAGGAGACATGGTTTCAAATGTTTCGATCAGTTTATTCACCTTTTCGTCACGCTCGGCCATTTGCTTGGCATGGGCACCCTGCACTTCGGCACGAGTGGCCTCGAGTTTGGCCAGAGACTCTTTTACCGCTGCCTCTTGCGCAGCAATCTCTTTTTCTTTTTCTTGAAGCGCTTTTTCACGCTCTTTCATTTTCTTCTCGCGACCTTCGAGGTCATGAATCAACTCTTCAGAGGCAAGACACTCGTTAGACTCATACTCCATGTCTTTTTCTTCTGCTTTAGCTTCCTTAACTTCAGACTTGCCATCCTTACCTTCAGCCTTAGGATCTGTCTTGGCATCAGTCTTAGCCTCGGTCTTACCTTCAGTCTTAGCCTCTGCCTTGGCTTCAGTTTTAGCATCCGGAGCACTTTCTGCATTACCGAGTACTAGAGGAACCGAAGCGAACGCCAGGAATGCCAATACAGGAAGAAGTCTGATCATCATGCGATTTCCTCCTCATGGCTCAGACGACTTCTCATTGTTACGAGATCGTCCAATTGTTTTTGTTCTGCCCTAGCCTGCTCGAGCTTGAAAGCTTCAAGCGCCTTTTCCTTCAGACGATCGATCATCTTGCGTTCACGGCGAGCGAGAATGTACTTTCTCATCGCCTGATCTAAAAAGCGGCGAGCACGGATGATTGCCTGATCGGCACGAATAATATGCTGTTTGAGTCCGTCGATGTATTCCTCGACCAATTGAAATTTGATAATAGAAGAAGCCTGGGCTGAGAGAGAATTTTTTTCTTCGAATGCCTTTTGCTTTTTATCCAAAAGGTCTTTTTTTGCAGCAATTTTCTCTTGATAAATGCGCTGATAAGACGACATCTCTTCGAGAGCCATCTGCTCTTTCTGGATTCTTACTCTTTCGACTGCTGCTAGTGAAAACTTGAATTTTGCCATGTCCTTCTATTATTTTTAAACAGTTCCTATTAAATATCTAGACTGAAAAGATTTCCCACTTGTACGATTCTTTGGCTGCCGATTTTGCCTAGCACCCGAAAACGCCCTTTCGGGCATTTGTCTTTTGACGCTGACTCCTCTATGATTGAAAATGTGAGCAAGATTGCACCCAGAAAGTTCTTATCCAAGTCAGGTAAAACCATTACGATTCGTCCGGCAGAAACCTCGGATGCCGCGCTCATTTTAGAAATGGGAAAAGCCATTTTACACGAACATGTTTACTCGCTGAGCACACCAGATGAACTGAATTTAAGCCCTGAACAAGAGGCAAAATGGATCGATAACATGACCACCCACCCTTCTCATTTGCTTTTAGTGGGCGAGGTCGATGGCGAGATTATTGGTTTGCTCGATTTTAACGGGGGAATGCGAAAGCGAATCTCGCACTCGGGTTATTTTGGAATGGCCGTTTCGAAAGAGTACCGAGGAGAAGGCCTGGGCAGCGCCCTGCTCGAAAGCCTGATTTGGTGGGCAGAACAACACTCGCAAATCGAGAAAGTAAGTTTAAAGGTTCACGCGGATAATGACCGAGCCATTCAACTCTATCAAAAGCACGGTTTTCGCGAAGAAGGACGCCTGAAGAAGGGCCTTAAATACAGCGAAACCTCTTATGTCGATATTGTCGAAATGGCTCGATTTGTAAAATAAGACGCACTAGATACTGATCCCGAACCTGACGACAATACTCGACCAACTGCGGGTAAAACTATCAGTAAAAGTACCGTTAGCTGCACCACTATAGGTGCCAGTGACCTTTCCTGAAAATGAAGTATAGGCGCCCATGAAATCCAGGACTGCATTATCTGAGACCCTGAAGTTGATTCCTAAGCGCGGAGAATACTCAAAGCCTGAGGTATTTTGATCTGACCCTGAAAACGTAACACCTGTATCGGTCGTCGAGACGCCCCCAAGAATCTTGGAAAACATCATTCCGCCACCAAACCCGGCCCAAAATGCACCGGTTTCGAACGGAAGTTCGAATCGCGGCATGACCATCAACCCCAAGTGAGAATCTCCGTTACCCGAGGTGTCTCCTTTATAAAGGTATTTGTTCGATTCAAGAATTCCAGAAATTCCGATATTTTGGCTCATTCGAAGAACGCCTTCTAACTGAAACTGAGCGGCACTACTATCGGTCGTATCGCCCGTCGGCACTGCACTCACAGTCGAAAGCGCAATGCTATGTGATGTCTTAGGCGAAAGAGTTGCACCCAAACCAAAGAAAAAAGTCATCGTACGATACGCCGGCTTTGGTTGGATCTGATCTTCTTTCGGATTCTCGTCGGCGAAGGCCGGAACCAGTGAATAAACAGCAGTCAGCAAACAAACAATCAGGATATTTTTTTGTTTCATGAAGTGATTGTAGCGTTGAACTTCATTTGCGCGCAAATGTTTTCAATGCCTTGTCGTTACCCATAGCTCAATCAAATTCATCGTAAAAAATGATTAACGGACGGTGAGCCTGATTTCTACTTCTTCAGAGGAACCATTGCCTCGCCCGCGCGAACGATATTTTGCATGAGCCCAATGCAATCCGAATACTTGGCAGGCTCATCGACCTTCTGACGAAGGTAAGAAATAATTCGATCGTAAACCGCAACCGCCTGATCGATTCGCTGGTTTGATCCTTTAACATAAGCTCCGATATTGATCAGGTCTTCGGCCTGCTTATAAACCGCCATCCACTCTTTGATTTGGCCGGCCCATGCGCGATGTTCGGCCGTGGTAATCGCAGGCATGACCCGCGAGGCGCTCGCCAAAATATCAATCGCCGGAAAATGATTTTGCTGGGCAAGTTTACGAGAAAGCACAATGTGACCATCCAGAATCGATCGTGCCGCATCCGCAATCGGTTCGTCCATATCGTCGCCATCGACCAACACCGTATATAAACCGGTAATACTCTTGCCATTCGGACCAGTACCGGCACGTTCAAGCAATCGAGGAAGTGCTGCAAACACGCTAGGTGTATAGCCCTTCGATGCAGGGGGCTCGCCGAGCGATAGTCCAATTTCTCGCTGAGACATCGCAAAACGGGTAACCGAATCCATCATCAAAAGAACATCTTTGTCGTTCTCTCTAAAATATTCTGCAATGGTTGCACCCAAGAAAGACGCACGCGTTCGAAGCAGTGCCGAGCTGTCTGAGGTCGCCACAATCACGACCGAACGTTTCAGGCCTTCTTCACCGAGATCTCGCTCGATGAATTCACGAACCTCACGTCCCCGCTCTCCGATCAGCGCAATGACGTTGATATCTGCCGAAGTATTTCGGGCCATCATGCCTAACAGTACTGACTTACCCACGCCTGAACCGGCCATGATGCCGAGTCGCTGGCCTTTTCCACAAGTCAAAAGGCCATTCATAGCGCGCACACCGAGATCGAGCGGCTCTTCAATCATAGTCCGACTCAGCGGATCGGTAGGCTTACGGTAAAGCGAACGCTGCTCTGAAGGCATGTCTGAATTATAAAGTGGTCCTTTGCCATCAATAGGCTGTCCTCGACCATCGATCACCCGGCCGAGCAGACTTTCTGAAACCAAAAAGGCCGGCGAACGAGATTTGAGTTTTACAATGCTGTCGTTATTGATGCCGGTGACTTCGTCATAAGGCATCAGGTAGACGCGCTTGTCTTTAAAACCGACGATTTCGGCTTCAATCGGTGCAATCGAAGTATCACGCTCGTTCAGATAGATTTCGCAAATACTGCCAATGCTCGCTCCGGGCAAATACGCTTCGTAAAGCACGCCCAGGGTTTTGGTAATCTTGCCTGCTTCGTCATAAATGACGGCATCATCGAGTCGATTGGAGTATTTCTTTGCAGGAATTTCGAGATTCATGAACCACCTAAAGCCGCTTCAATCAGCTTTAATTGAATTTCGACGCTCGAATTCACCCGGCTGAGGTCCGTCTCTACTTTGCAACCCCCGAGAACCAGATCTTCGACGCTTTCGAACTGGATATTTTTAAGTTCCGGAAACTGCGCTTTGAGATGGTCGCGAATCTGCTCGACGATCGCAAAATCATCACGGTTGATTTTGATTCGAACAGAATCCTTTGCTCCTACTTTTTCGACCATTTCGGAGGTCAGGCGCTTTACATAGTCGACGTCTGTCTTCAAATCTCTCAGGAGCACCTGTTTTCCGATCTGAAAAACGAGCTGAATCAGCATTTTTTCATTAGCAACGAGAAGATCGTGTTTGATCGAATCAAACGACTCGAGCAATTCGGTAAAGCGATCAAATGCCGGTTGCGAAGCGGCTTTAAACTCGGCTTCAGCCTCAGTTTTACCCTCGGTCCGGCCTTGTTCGAAACCATCGCGATATGCCTTTTCGTGAATTTCTTCGAGACGGGCTTCGACTCCAGCTTTGACTTGGGTTTCGATATGACCACGCTCTTCGGCTTCGATGCCCAAGAGTTTCTTCGACTCTCCATACATCGAAAAATGAGGATTAGACGCCGCATCTGTTGCCGCAAGACTTCCGAATTGCTTCTTGATCTGATCGTACGACGGCTTTGCGCCAGGGTTCAACGACTGAGGCTTGAAGGCTCGTATCTCGGCTTTCGCCGAGCCCAGCTCTTTTGGCTGAAAAGATGCAATTTTATCCTTGGAATCACTCATTCGTTTTCCTCAGATTACACCAATTCATCATCACCACCGCCACGACTGATCATGATCTTACCTTCGGCTTCGAGTCGTTTGGCGACGTTCACAATTTCAAGCTGCGCTGCTTCGACATCCGACAAGCGCACTGGAGGCATTGCCTGCAGGTCTTCTCGTAATAGGTCGGCCGCACGTTTCGAGATGTTCTTGAAGATCTTGTCTTTGATTTCGTCTGGAGCAGTCTTGAGTGCCACCACGAGCTTGTCGTTCGGCACTTCTTTTAGAAGTGACTGCATTCCGCGATCATCAATGAACAGAATGTCTTCGAATACGAACATCAAGCGGCGAATTTCTTCGGCCAACTGTGGATCGCGTTCTTCGACGCGAGCCATAATGCTTTGCTCGGTGCTCTTGTCCATGACGTTCAACATTTCGGCAATCGGCGGTACCCCACCCAACTGCTGGGTATCGATCGAACCGAGAGTTGCCAACTCTTGCTTGAGGATCTCGTCCACTTGCGAGAGCAAAGAAGGAGAAATGAAATCGAGGTTCGCGATACGAAGAACGATCTCGGTTTGAACCGGCTCTGGAAGTTTTTTCAACACTTCGCACTTCTTGTCCGAGCTTAAGTGAGCCAAAACCACAGCAGTGGTCTGAGGATGCTCGTTGACGAGGAAGTTGGCCAAGGTTCGTGGATCGACCAACTCGAGGGCCTCGAGCGTTCGACTTCCTTCGACGACTGCGAGTTGTCCGAGAACTGTTTTTGCGCGCTCTTCGCCCAAGGTTTCGAGAATGAATTCCTTGCCGCTCGCATGACCGAAAATCAGTTGTTCTTCTTCCGAGATCTCTACGTAGAAATCATCTAGAACCTGTTTGACGATCGTAATGGGTACCTTGTTGATCGAGCCCATGACCGTAACGAGACGCTTGACGTCGTTATCACGCAAGTGTTTGAAAATTTCGGCGGTAACCCGGTTTCCCAACATATTCAGTAGGATTGCCGAGCGTTCCATTCCACTCAGTTCGTCATACGATACAACTTCTAAACCTGCCATGTCTGCTCCTTACCTACTACGCTATCACTTTTGATTTATCGATTTTATCGTCTTTCTTACCCTGACCCAACCACTCCTTCAGAACCAACGAAGCCTTCTGAGGATTGTTGTCGATCATGGTCACGATCTTCTCGCGAATCATCTCGCCCTCGACCTTTTCCGGGTCTAAGCGATCTGGAAGCTCCGGTACCACCTCATCCAATTGAGCAAGCGTACTGCTCTTCTGGATCTTCTCCAATTCCTCGATGGTCTGAGGAAGGAAGGTATCCACACTCTCGGTCGTATTCTCCGTAACCCAACTGATGTAAGGGCGTACTACGAAGAAGAAGAAGAGTACGATCACGATCCCGATCACCCCGTAGATGACCATGCTCTGAATGTAACCGCGTAAAGTCGCTGCATCGAGAATCTTTTGGGCTTCTTCGAAGTCTTCCTTCGCGAATTCCATGTTCTTGATCTCGAGAGTGTCGCCACGTTTCTTGTCCAAAGCCATCGCACTCATGATGATGGCTTCCATTTCCTTCATCTTGTCTGCCGACCAGGCTTCCGTTTTTGACTCAGATTTGCCATCAGCAGCAATCGAGCGGGTAATTTTTCCGTCGACGAGAACTGCAACCGAAAGCTTCTTGATGCTGCCGGTAGGACGATTGGTGGTACGAATCGTTTTTGGAATATCGTAATTCGTAATTTCCTTGGTCTTGTCGGTCTTGTTCTTCACACCCGAGTTCTGTGCCACCACCCCTGGCTGTTCGCCTGGTGTGTTCGAACTCGCTCCCGGTGCTCCTGAAGCAACCGGACGTGAATTATCCATCGTTTCGACATCTTTTTGATGAGAACGAACCGTTGCTCCATCTTGATCGAGCATGGTTTGTTGTTCTGAAACGGTCGAGAAATCGAGATCGGCGCTGACCGCCGCTTTGACGTGACCATCTCCTACGACTTTTCCCAGAATTTCTTCAAGTCGTCGTTGCATGTCCTCTTCGATCTTGCGTTTGTATTCGGATTGCTCGCTGGTCATTGAAACCAATGAATCATGAATTCCTTTAGACAACTCTTTACCGAATGAATCGAGAATCACTACCTTATTGGTCTCTAAGCCTTCGACCGCGCTCGATACCAAGTGGGTAATTCCATAAACCTGCTTGTCATTCAACAATGCACCCGGCTCGAGATCCAGGATGACTGATGCCGTCGGACGTTTCTGATCTTCAACGAAGGCACTCTTATCTGGCACCGCCAAGTGCACCCGTGAGCGCTTCACACCCTTGATGGTATTGATCGAACGCATGAGCTCGCCTTCAAGCGCACGCTTTTGGTTCACTTTGTTCAAAAAACTGGTGGTTCCGAAAGTCTGTTTGTCGAAAAGCTCATAGCCTACTCCAGAGCTCTGAGGCATTCCTTCCATGGCGAGTTCGAGTCTCAGGTCATGAAGGTTTTCGGGTGGTACGGTAATCTGTTTACCCGATGGGTCTACCTGAAAAGGAATCTTCTTTTCGCGAAGAAGGCGGATGATGTTGGCGGAATCCTCTGCGTTCAGATTTCCGTGGGTGATCGGCTGATACGTCTGATTCGAGGCCCACCAGAAACTTCCGATCAAAAATGCGAGAATGATACCACCGGTAACACTCAGAGCGATCTTTCGTGAAGTCGAAAGACTCTTTACAAACTCCTTGATCTGACCGGTAACCCTGTTAAAAAATTCCATATCCTATTGCATCTCCTTGTTCAACATCAACCTACAACGGGACTAGCCCTAAACCTGCATTCTCATGATCTCTTTATAAGCCTCGAGAACCTTGTTCCGAACCTGCATCATGGTCTTCAGCGACAACTCTGCTTGCTGGATCGCGAGCATGGTTTCATGAATGTTTTTGCTCTTGCCTGCCACGATATCCTTGATCGAATTGTCCGCATGAATCTGAGTCGCATTCACTTCTTCCATCGACTTGGCGAGAGCATCCAAGAAACCGGACCCCTTGCTTTCAGTCGTTGGACCCCACCGATGGCTGTCTGAGCGAAATCTGCTCCGACCCGGCTATTCCCAGGTCAGGATCCATCGGCCGAAATGAAGTGTTAATCGGATTCACCTAATTATCTCCCCAACTCGAGCGCTTTGTTCGCCATTTGAGTTACGGCGGTCATGGCACTGATATTCGATTCATAAGATCGTTGAGCACTGATCATGTCAGCCATCTCTTTTACCGGATTCACATTCGGCATTTCGACGTAACCTTCTTCATTGGCGTTGGCATCATCCGGCTTATAGACCAGACGCTGAGGTTTGGTATCTTCCTTCACGTCGGTAACCAACACCCCTTGAACATTCTCATCGAGTTTGTTCGCGAGAATATCCCCGAAGCTTTCACGGTCCGGAGTTGCCGTAAATTCCGTGTCCTTGCGCTTATAGCCCACGGTCTCTGCATTCGCGATGTTCGAGTTCACGGTATTCATCCGCTTCATCTGTGCATCGAGTCCGGTCGCACTCACCCTCATTGCCGAAAAAAAATCAGCTGCCATTATTTATTCCCTCCGCCTTCGGTAATGCCGTATTCGAGCATTGCCAGTTTTTTGCGAAGCGCTTCGATCGAAGCACTATAAAGGATTTCATTTTCCTTCATCTTCGCCATTTCACCGGCACGGTCGACGGTGTTGCCATCCAGAGACTCGACTCCGTTTGCATCCTCATACGCTTCTGCCTCTACCGAGCCAGGATCGCGAGTGCCGATATGCTCAGGGTTGGTGGCATTCAACTTTACGTTGTCCTCGAGATCGAGCGCGTCTCTCATGGCGTTCTCGAAATCCAGGGCTTTAGCCTTGTAACCCGGAGTATCGGCATTGGCGATGTTCGAGGAAATCACGTTCTGATTCTCAAGTCTGAGATTCAGGTTCTGATTCAACGCTCGAATCGTAGGATCAAACAAAGTCTTCATGCATGAATTCCCATTACACGGTATTCGGCCAATTTATTGCGAAGCGTACGGATCGAAATACCGAGCGCCTTTGCCGTATGGGTTCGGTTACCTGAATGATGCTTAAGCGCCTCGAGAATCACATTGCGCTCGATTTCATTCAACGTTCGGCCCGGCTTCCAAGAAGAAAGAACTGCCTGCTCCAACGTAGCCTTGCCATCAGTTACCACTTGAATCTGAATTTGTTTCGCACGGATCAATCCGCCTTCAGCCAAAAGCACTGCCCGCTCGAGGGTGCTTTCGAGCTCGCGGATATTGCCGGGCCAGCGGTGAGAATTCAATAATTGAATTGCATCCGAAGAAAGCTCGAGAGTTCCTTTGTGATGAACTTGCGCCCATTTCGCTACAAAGTGACGGGCATAAAACTCGATATCACCAATACGCTCGGCAAGATTTGGAATCTTCACGTTCACGACGTTTAAACGATAAAACAGGTCTTCTCTGAATTCGTTTTGTTTGACGAGCAGGTTCAGGTTACGGCTGGTGGTCACCAGAAAACGAACATCAGCGTTATCCTGAATTGCCTGAAACAAACGACCTTGGGCTGCCGAACTCAGATATCCCACTTCGGCTAACACGAGGGTTCCACCCAAGGCTTCGGTCAGTGCGGTCTCGAGCGACGCAAGTTGTTCGCCTTTTGAAAGATCCTTGATGTTCAGGATTTTCAGTTTTTTCTGAGCGCGTTGGCTCTTTTGAAAAATATAATGGGCAAAAGTTTTCTTACCACAACCCGCTTCACCAGAGATCAGGACGGTCGCTTTGCTTTTTGCAACGGTATCACCGAGTTGCAACAGCTCCAATACGGAGCGGTCGACGCTGTTACATTCTGGAAACGAACTATCTTGGTTTTGGTGTGTCATCAGTCTTGCCCTCCTTGGCAATTTCTTCGAGCCCTTTCTGGGCCAAACTTTTCCAAACATCATCTTCCTGACTCTGTTTGATTTTTTCGAGAGACCGGCTGGCGAGGTTTTTGGAGTCTCGTCCGCCTTCCTTCAAAATCGCGCGGGCATGTGCGTAAAGCACATGATTTCCCCCAACTTTATTTTCTATTGCTTCTGTGTAAAGTGCAACCGAATCCTTCCATTTTTGCTGTAAATCAAGCATTTCTCCCTCTTGAAGGTAGAGGTAAGCAGTTGACGGCAGCTCCGAAAGGTGTCGAATTTCGAGTTCAGGCTGTTTCTTTTCTGACGCTTTTTGACTGGCCACCCGGGCTTCGTGGTAGGCATGTCCTGCCACTTCGGGTTTCTTCAGTTCACGCGCCAGGTCTCCGATCCAAGCCCATACTTGTCCTTTTTGAGATGAATTAAACCGAGTCATGTGCTTGGTCAGGACCAAAGCAAGCTCAAGCGCCTTTTGATCCTCTTTTTTCTCGTGCAAATAAAGGATTTTTAGAAGGTCACGCTCCGGAGTGTACGCCGAATCATCACGAACGGAAGCGAGGCGGGTCAGAAACAGATCACTTTCCTTCGCATCGTCGGTTTTGAAGGCTTCGCTGTTCCACATGGTTTTGACTTCAATGAAATTCCGCTCATCCTGCTCTTCATTGCTTTCGAGATTCAGGTTTTTCTGAATCGCTGCCAGCTGTTCGCGATGCTCGACTTCATTCATGATGCGGTAAGGTTCGATCAATTTCAGCGCAAAAGTCGACAATTTCTTCTCTGAAGCGAATCGGGCAAGACGGAGTCTTAACTCATCCGCCATCGGATCATGCGACGGAAGCGGAAGGTAGTCACCCCACTTCTCGTACGTTGCAATGGCAGTATATCCCTTGCCTTCGTTCAGCAAATGATCCAAATAACGCATAATTCCGCCGATCATCGCCTGCTCAATTAATTTTCTGACTTCGACCGCAGGGTTCTCCTGCAACCGCATTACTCCTCGCTCCATAGCCAACTGGTCATCTCCGAAAGAGAGCAACATTCGTACTTCGGTCAGACCGACCAGTTCATGAAAACTCGATGCGTACATGTCTTCGCCGCCATCGAACTTCTCTACGGCGGGCGAGAAAATAAATCGTTGTGCACCAGCAAGATCAAATCCCCCGTGATTTCCGCAAGGAATCAAGCGAAGTCGGGCCACGACCGCACCCGGAGTCATCGGAAAGCGATTGACGGTTTCCATGAAGGCCACTTCGGTTTCAGGCGAATGCTTGAGGTTGAGGGCACGAATTTCGGCAACCCGAAGGCTGGCACGCCAGGCATTTGGATAGTTCGATCCGATCTCGAGATAGCGCAAGAAGGTTTTTTCGGCCTTCTCGAACTCCTCGAGTTGAAAATAGCTTTCTGCAAGATTCAGTACGACAAAGGGATAAAGCACCTGACTCGATTCGAATTCCTTGATCGCCTTATTATACGCGGTAATAGACAAGGCATATTGTCCACGATCAAAAAAGATGTCGCCCACTTTGAAGGCAGCTTCGGCCCGAACGCTTAATTTCGGCGCATTCTTCGAAACCCACTCATATTCGGTGCGCGCCTGGTCCGATTGGCGAATCTGATAAAGGGACTCCGCCATTCCGAGACGAAACAACCAATCGAGCGGATGGTGCGGGTTTTCACGGTGAATATTCATGAAAGCATTCAGGGCCGCGAGCCATTCTCTTTCTTTGAGCGCCTGGGTCGCTTCGAAAGCTGCCGCTTGAATTCCGATTTCCGTTCCGCGTGCAGATGCGGCCAATGCGTGAATTGCCTCTTTACCCTTTGCTGTCATTTCGAGTCGGTAATACGAACTGGCTTTTAGAAAGCTCATTTCAGTCAGCCACTTCGATTTTGGATATTGTTTCTCGAGAAACTCGACGGTCTTCATGGCCAGAGCATGCTGATTATCACGGCTGAGCTTCAGCGCAAGACGAACCATTTGGGATTCTTCCGACTCACCCTTCGGCTCGGCGTAAACAAAGCGGTGATCCGGCACTTTTTCAGGAAAATACACACCGAAATTGACCGGCTGATGCGAAGAATGAAACTTCAAAAAGACAGTATTGTTACGATCAAATGGCTGCTGGCAAAACAAAAGTGCATTCTTCGACTCACCCATCCGACGTTCGCGCTCTACGCTTCGCGCGTTCTCACGCGCCAGAATCTCTTCTTGCTCTGACTTCAGTTTTTTCGCATCCTTGATTTTCTTTTGGCGGGCAACTTCGGCAACGGTCAGCCCCTTTTTTAACCAGAAATCGACCAGATACTTGGATTTGTCATTCTGATGAAAATCAAAGTGCTCCATTTCAGGCGACGCCATGGCTTCACTGCCGGTCGGAAATGAAAAATGACCTGAAATGACCAGATTCGAATCCTTTTCCGCTATCTTCAGACCAGAAATCCGGGAGTCATGCAATTTGGACAAATATTCGCGAAACTCGTCTTCTCCGCCGAACGGCACTCCGACATCCATCAGAGTAGCGGCCGGTATGACGATTTCGAACCCCTTCACGGTAGAATGAACGATCGGCTTGAAGGATGGATCGATTGAAATTTGAACCCGTGAGAAGGAAGACTGACTCTGAAGCTGAATCGAGGTTTGATACTGAGAGGTTTCAGCGTGAGCGATTAAACCGATACCGTTGATGATCGCACTTGAGAGGGTAAGAATTTTGGCAAGACGGGTAAGTTTGCTGGCAGCCACTGTTCCTTCACTTCCTTCCTGGTCGTGAAAACATTTTGCCCAGGCACAAACGGCCGAGGCTCTTTTTACATTCTGGCAGAATTTGCCGCTTCGATGCAAATTTTTTTATAAAAATTTATTCTATTTGCCTTTTTTTTGGCGTCCCAATCCCCTAAGCTGGATTTAATCAATGAAATCACTTCCCTTACTTTGCGCCTTTCTTCTGACGACTCTGAGCCTCGGCGGCTGCAGCATCCTGATTGGAACAGTCAAACCAGTCGATCAAAAAGCAAGCGAACCCAATCTAATTGAAGTGCAACAGCTCGATCCCACCTGGAAGAAAATCCAGGTTAAATCCGAACTGGGCGGAACCACTGGCGAAAACGGCGCAATACCCGATGCCGCCTGGCAATCGACCAAGACCGCAGCCGTCATCTCTCTCAATTCGGCCTGCCGCCAAAGCTCTGACGAAGAGCCCGATATCCGCAGCATTACCGAAAGCATTACTTCCGGATGGGAGCAGTTAAAAATTCTTCATCAAGGCGATCTTTTGGTTTCAGGCAGCCCGGCCCTCGAAACCACGGCCGAAGGACGTTATTCCGATCGCCTTCGCCGCTTTCAGCTCTTGGTCGTCAAATCACCGTCATGTGTTTACGATATTATTTACCTGAGTCCGATTCCGACTTTCTCTCAAGACCTTGAATTATTTCAACGATTCCGTGCTACTCTGAAGTTAAAGTGACTGACGAAAAGAGGGGCAGACATCTTCCCCAAAGCATAGGAATTCGAGTTTTAGATTCAGCCCGTTTTGCGGGAGGCTTTGCACAACTCGTAACTCAAACGGCGCGCGAATTTTTTCTGCCTCCATTTCCGTTTCGATTGATCGTCGAACAATTGAAGGCCATCGGGGTCGACTCTTTTTTTCTCGTTGTCATTACGGGCCTGGCAACCGGATCGGTGATGGCTTTGCAATTCGGCCAAGGGCTCGCCCGCTTTGGCGGAACTCTTTACGTTCCCAAACTCACGTCGCTTGCGATTCTTCGCGAAATGGGGCCAGTATTTACTAGCCTCTTGCTTGCAGGCCGGATTGGCTCGGGAATGGCTTCCGAAATATCTTCGATGAAAGTCACTCAGCAAATCGACGCGATACGCGCCCTCGGCACCTCACCCACCCAGCGGATTGTCATACCCCGCGTGGTGGCTTGCATGATTGCACTCCCCTTACTCACCCTGATCGCCGATTACATCGCACTCTTTGGCGCGATGATGATTTCGAAACTCGAACTGAGCATCGGCTTCGGGTTCTTTATTGCCAAAATCATCGAAACCATCACTCTGACTGATTTATTTACCGGCATGGCCAAGACGGTAGTTTTCGCATTCTTTATTTCGTTTACCGCGTGCTGGCGCGGACTCAACACCGAAGGCGGCACTGAAGGCGTCGGAAAGAGCACCACGTGGGTAGTGGTCACGGCTTCGATTTTCATCATGATCGCAGACTTCTTTCTTTCAAAACTTTTCTTCGAATTGGTGTACCCGAAATATTAACATGCAAGAACCAAAGACCGTTCTCAGTATCAAGAATATGCACAAGAGCTTCGGTGAAAAGAAAGTTCACCGGGGTGTTTCATTTGATCTTCACGAAGGAGAAGTCCTGGGATTATTCGGTGGCTCTGGCAGCGGCAAAAGCGTAATCTTACGCTCGATCATCGGTCTCGAACACCCGGACGAAGGCGAAATCATTTTCGAAGGTCGAAACCTGGTCAACTTGACCGAACGCGAGATGTTTCCGGTTCGTACCGAAATTGGATATGTTTTTCAAAACGGCGCCCTCTTCGATTCACTGACAGTCGAAGAGAATCTAGCCTACCCTCTTCAGTCCCACACCAAACTCACGCCCAAGCAAATCCGCGAGCGCGTAAACCAAATGCTCGAAATGGTCGACATGCCGAAAGCGAATATCCTGCTTCCGAACGAACTCTCGGGTGGAATGCAGAAACGCGCAGGCCTCGCCCGTGCGATCATCCTTCAACCCAAGGTGGTGTTGTTCGATGAACCCACCGCCGGCCTCGACCCGGTAAATACCAAGAGGTTGCTCAATAACATTCTTGCATTCAAGAAAAGAGGCATGACCGGAATTTTCGTCACCCACGACATTCCGGCTGCTTTCGAGGTCAGTGATCGCATTGCCATTCTGAGCGAAGGAAAAATCGAACGCATCATGACCACCGAAGAAATGAAAAATTCAAAAGATCCACTGGTTCAATCCTTTACAACAGGAGCACATATCCGATGAAAGCAAATGAAAAAAAGACCGAAGTCCGAGTGGGAGTTTTCGTACTCGTAGGCCTGGGCCTGATCATGGCCTCCGTTTTGTTTCTGGGCGGCCAAGAAAGCATCTTCAATATCCACAATCATTATCGCACCCATTTTCCGAAGGTAGATGGCTTAGTCGGTGGCGCAAAAGTCGTACTGGGTGGCTTACAAATCGGAACTGTGAAGAAAGTCGATTTCGATAACTCCACCCGTGACATCATCATCGAATTCGCAGTCGAACGAAAATACGCCCAGTGGCTCAGAAAAGATTCCACCACCGTCGAGATTGTCACCCAAGGGGTTCTGGGCGATAAATACCTGTCGATCAATGCCGGAGACCCAGCCCAACCGGAGATCGAAGACAAAGGCGATGTGCCCGTTGGAGCGACCAAAGACCTGTCGCAACTCCTCTCTTCGAGCGAACTCCTGATGACCAAACTCGCGACCACCACCGACGATCTCGAGCGGGTTCTGGCTGCCTTTAACCGCAATAATCGGGCTGACCAATTTTTCAGCGGACTCGCCTCGACCTCAAAAAACCTCAGTGAAATGTCTGCAAAACTGAACGACCAGGTAAACAAGGCCGAATTGCGAAGCGCCATCAATCATCTCAATTCGATCCTCGACAAAGTCGACCGCGGCCAAGGCTCGCTCGGAGCACTCATCAATGACCCTGGCCTGTATGACGATGCAAAAGCACTAGTCGGGCAAACCAATCGTAACCGAATTATGCGAAATCTGATCCGCCAGACGATTAAGGACAATAAGGATAAGGCCCCCGCAGCCAAAGAATAGCCTATCAACTTTTCTAATTGATAAGACTGAAAGCTAATAATTTTCAATAATCCAACTCCCGTGATTAGCTTGAGTCATACAAGAGGGAAAAGAAAAAGGGGTTATATGAAAAACTTAATTACAGCATTGATCGCAGTCATTCTTCTGAGCGCCGCCAACAGCCAGGCCATGCAATACAACATTAAAGTCGGTAGCTTCGATAAAACCACACAGGAACAAAGCCAACTCAGCGTACTCGCCGGCCGATTCCTTCTCATCGACACCGATCAACAAAACGTTACTTTCGATGTCACCCCGATTTGTCCAGTAGGCTATATGTGCCCGCAAGTTTTCGAGATGCTCACTTTTAAAATTCGTAAAATGATTATTACCGACAATCATCTCACCACCCTGGTTGCCGAGGGTTATCTGAATGGAAACGGTGAGGCGCTTCCTACCCGTCTGGTCATTGGAGTTCAGGAAAATAATCGAAGCATCCTCGAATTCACCAGCTTCCGTGTTCATGGCGACGAAAAATCTTTCGTTCATTTTAACACCATTTTACGTGGTGGAGAACCTACTGAAGCTCCGGTAATTTTCTAATCAATAGCTTTTGCATCAACTTTGCCAAGAAACAGAGTCAATGCTCTATGACGTCAGGTAGTATTAGCGGTTCTCGGTAACCCAAGAAGAATAACTCTTCCCTCCGAGAGGAACACCGGTAGGCCCAACTTTTGGGCTGACACTGATGGTAAGCGTGGCACCCCCTAAACATCGGTCTCCGCCACTACAGTTCTTCGAAGTAATAGCGTAATTCGTGGTGATGACATCACCGCCTCCAGAAGTCCACTTTGTAGCTGTGGTAATGGTGTTTCCGGATGCTTTGATCCGCTTCAGTTGGTCGGCGATCGAAATTCCAGAGTTATCTGTTTCGCTCAGAGCGTCGAGCAGGGAGATCGTATTTGAGTCCAGCACCACGGCGTCGGCAACCGCCACACCGGATTGAATCATCATTAAACCTGCAAAAAAGGAACCACTTAAAAACCGTCGAGAGATCATATTCAAATTCATAAACCCTGCTTTCTGTGCCCATTGAAATACGTCCGAACAGAAAGAAAATCAATATATTAAATAAAAACTAGATAACAAACAAAACGCTTTGACTTTGAATTGAGCTCATCAATAAAAAAACAGTGATGACAGAAAATCCATCATCACTGCTTAAATTACATGTATTTTGATCAGGTTTTATTTCTCAACCGTAAACTCGTGAGACACCGTGGTTCCGCGGCGGATTGCAATATCGCCGAACAAGCGCTGTTCGTAAAAAGTGATTCCGGCAGAATACTTGCCTGGCTCGAGCTCTTTTACTCCCTCGCCTTCTTCTTTGATCTTCACGCTCGTTTTAGTCGGTGCAACCAAAGAGTGATCCCATTTCAATTCCCAGTCATCTTTGATTCCGACCTTGCTGATCGACATGGTCATCAAACTGCTTTCAAAAGGTTTATACTCGGGCGAACGAAACGGCTTCCAGCTCAGCTCGACTTTGTCTCCACGAACCACATTCAAGTCCTTGTACTCTCCTAAATCCGCATCTCCGGTAGAATTGATGTCGGGAGTAAGAATCACCCAACCTTCGAAAGGCGAAGCATTCTTGAGTTCGATATGAATCAAATAAAGCCCGGGCTGAATCTTTGAATAGCTCTTGCGGGTTTGCGCCGAAAAATCTCGTGGATATTGCTTTTCGTAGTGGGCTTCGTCTTCGCCGATCTTTTCGCGGGTGTCGATCAGTACTTCTTTGGGATATCGGGTGAGCCTGACTTGCTCGATGCCGAGATCTTCTTTGACGTTCGCACTGACCATGATTCCAAATCTTGGGTTCTCACCTTGTCGTCGCTTAACCGAAATCTTCAGCCTCTGAATCGCTTCCGGCAATTTTTGCTCAACCGGCATACCGAGTCGACCAAGCTCACTCTGCGCCCGATTTAACAATGAATAGACCTTGGCTTGCACCACTTCATCATTAGGGTGCTCCATCAGAACCTTTTTCATGGCTGCAGTCATCGCTTTAAAATCCTCGTTCAGGAATGCCTGATTCATTTGCGCCAGAGCCGGAGCATGCGGATTCACTTTGGTGAGATCACCCGCGAAAGCCCACCCACTTAAAGTTAAAGTCAATAAAGCCAACCCACTTTTTATTTTGATGTTTCTCATACTGTATTTGATCGTGTTTTTCATTTTCAATTTCCTCCTGAAGCTACAATGCCTCGTTTTGAGGACCGAGTTGTCAGGGAGTCGTAAAACAAATGTCAATCCTTCTGGTCACCCACAAATCGGTAGCCAATTCCGTGTACCGTCACAAAGAAATGGGCTTCCGTCTTTTGTCGCAACTGAAGAACATGAGTATCGATGGTTCGGGTCGTCGGTGCATTCTGATAACCCCACACTTTTTCAAGCAGGTTTTCGCGTGAAAATGCCTGCCCCGGAGCCTCAATAAAAACCTTAAGCAACTCGAACTCGGTTTTGGTCATTTCGAGCTCTTTTCCTCGAAATTTAACCGTACGATTCTGCAGGTTCATTTCGATACCCGAATGCGATACGCCGCTGGCATCAACTACTGGTGCCGCATCACGAAAGTGCACGCGAACCCGGGCCAGCAATTCGCGCGGCTCGAATGGCTTCAGAACGTAATCCTGCGCGCCGAGCTCTAGCCCCAATACGCGATCAATGACATCGGTTCTTGCGGTGATCATGATGACCGGAACTCGAATGCCTCGAGCGCGCCATTTTTTTAAGCATTCGATCCCTTGACCGTCGGGCAACATCCAATCGAGAAGAACCAAATCGGGGCTTTCAGAGATCTGAGTTTCTGCTTCCTTTACGGTCTCAGCTTTGAGAACCTCGTACCCTTCCCGCGCAAGCAATGTAGCCAGGGGTTCACGAACCCCTTTTTCGTCTTCGACTAATAATATTTTTTTCTGACTCATACTTTTTTGAACCTCAAGCTCACACGAGTTGGGCGAGTTTGATATTCGACCTTGGCGTGCATCATCCCCGCAATTTTAAGTACAATCGAACTGCCCATCCCAAGCCCCTTGCTCTGATCAACTTTTAACGGAGACTTGCGACCTGCACTCGTAACCAGGGTCATCTGCCCTTCGTCCTGCACTACAACCTGAACCCCAATCCGATCCACCTTAAGTGCCAGTCTCACGGGAGGCTTTCCATGCTGAAAAGCATTTTCAATCAAGTTCTTAAACAGGATACCCAACCAATAGGCGTCCGCCAACACCCAGGCTGGCTCAGAGCCCAACTCGAGCTGCACACCGGGATAATTCTTTTTTACGTAATCGCCCAACCAATCCAAAAGATTCACAGGCAGAAGCTCAACAGCCGATTGAGAAGTCGCGACCGATTGCAATCGAATGAACCAAGCGCTTTTCTCCATCAGGAGCTTCATTTTCCTGACTTCATCGTACATACCGTTCCAGGGCGCCCGTGAAGCCTCCGGCATGGCCTCAATCTCGGGCCGCAAGGTCTCAAGCCAAAGAGCGATCGAAGTAACCGGAGTGCGCAGTTCATGCGTCAGTAGTTTTAACATCAGAGTTCGTTCATTTACGTCGCTTCGTCTTTGGTTGATCAGGATCACGAAGAGCATCAGGATTCCGACCAACATGAAGAACGTGCCCACGGCCAGCAAGCGTTCGCGTAATTTCGAATTGTATTCCCAGCAGAGATTGCCCACCACCACTGCACAATCCTCGCCCAGGGCATGAATGTGAGGCTGTACTGCCTGTTTAGAGATATAACGCTCAAAACTCGAGCGTCGATAAAGAGAATACCTTTCGCCGAATTGCTTCTGATCGAGCACCCAGAGCCAATCCGTAGCCAAGTAAAGTTCTGGCGCAGCCAAAAGAGGCTTGAGCTCATTCGGTCGCACGCCCAGCCCACCCTCGACAAAAAGATTCGAATTCAGGATTTCGAGAAGATGAGCACGTGGAAAGTCACCCGTCGCAGCAAGCGAACCACCCTCGACTTGCCTCTGCAAAGAATCAAAACTCTCGCCGTTTAGACTCATGAACGGTGAGGTGGTAAAAAAATTGGCAGGCAAGGATTTTATGGCCCCGCATCGAAACTGCTCCCAAACGACTTGTTTTTTTACAATCTCACTCAGTCCTTGAAGCTTGACGTTCGATTTGCAATCACGACCCAACGCACGAATCGCCTTCAATTCCTGATCCGTGAGCCGAGAAAGATCAGGCAGTGCCTGATCCGCATCCAGCAACTCAGGCGCGGCTCGGCTTTTCTTAAGGTCTTCGAGCTTCAGGGCCACTCCCTTTTCTGAGCTATGGACGTATTCTTCTGTAAACTCGCGAAGCTGTCGGGCAGACTCCTTAAGCACTTCGGGCGTTCCAGGAACATTGGTGTGCAAGAACCCGTAAGAAAAAACCACGGCTCCGACCAGCACACTTGCTAGCCCCACCTTCCAAAAGTTAATGATTTTGAGTATTTGCGCAACCACATCCCTATCTTAAACGGGAGCGGCTTAAAAGTTGTCAGGAATATTTGAATTATTTGTCAAAAGCGGTCGTAGCCTAGCTTTTCACCCAAGCGAGGATGAAGCCGTCATAGCCTTTTTCTCCTACCGTCTGAATGGCGGTGGCATTGACCCGCGGTTCTCGAGAAATCATCTCAAAAAGCTTTCTGACGCCTTGAACTTTAGCATCAGCCCCTTTTTCATCAAGCACGTCGCCGTTACGAATCACGTTGTCGACAATGATCAAACTTCCTTTGCAACTCAGTCGGAGCGCCCATGAAAAATAATCCGGATTTCCGGGTTTATCCGCATCGATAAAGATCAGGTCGAACGGGCCAAATCCTTCGATTTCGAGCCTCGGCAAGGTCTCGAGCGCAGGTCCTTCGATCAGTTCGACCACACTCTCCACTCCTGCTCGCTTAAAGTTAGCCCTGGCAGTAGCGGCATGGCTTGGATCGATTTCGAGAGTAATCAGGCGACCCCACTGAGGAAGCGCTTTTGCCATCCAAAGCGTACTGTAACCTCCGAGAGTACCGATTTCTAAAATTCGCGAAGCGCCTTGGGTTTGGGCCAGAATTTGAAGCAATTTTCCCTGTGCCGACGACACCTGAATAGAAGGCAATCCGGCTTCTTGACTGGCGGTCAAAACCGCATCGAATATCGGATCGTGAGGTACAATTTGGTCTTTGATGTATCGGTCGACTTGCGACCAGCGTTCGGGGTTCATGCTTACGTGAGAGTAACAATTCATTTAGGCTGCTTCAAGGAGTACCTTTTTTAGGCTCATTCTAGCTTTTGGAGAGTGATTAAGAACGTCCTCGGCCTTACGGCCTGCGGATTGTTCCTACTCACTCTCCAAAAGCTACTATCAGACTAAAGAAAATGTGAACCGCGGTGTTGGCAGCAACAACATTTTCACCAGTAAGTATTTGAGGCGTAGGTTGGCACCCCATCGGTAGCCCTTTAATCATTAAACTAAGATCATTTTAGCGAAGGATTCGGGGAGATTACCTGTTAAAGATGCTCTCACTTCAATATACTTGACTTTTTTAGTTAAGTAACGTAATGTCGATTCACTTTGAAAAACCCTTCAAAAAAAACAACGCCCAACGGAGCCGGCCCCCTTTTTGGGTTTCAATTGCTCCTGATTGCACTTTCAACGTTGACCCAGGGTTGCGGAAAATCTGCAGGATCGATGACAGCTTCTGCCGAAATTTCTAAGGCTCCTGAAATTCGAGTCAATAATCAACAAATCCTTCGAAAAGCACTGGCTGCAATGAAAGACGATCAAGTTATTGAAGTGAACGAAACGGTCGAATCACAGTGCATTGGAACCCCTGCCCGCTATCGCATTCAGCGAGTACATGGGGAGCTTCATTTAGGGCTTCGTATATTACTTCAACCCGATGCGGGAACTTTTTCTGCCAACGCTACTTCACAAGCTTTCATCGATCGAGTCATCGCTTGCACTCCCGCGGTTCAGGAAATCTGGAAGCGCTATGGAATTTATTTTGATCTCACTTTCGACTCTCGACCGAGCGATGCATTTTTACCCGATCGTAAAATGGTCCTTCATGGAGGTGCCCCTAAAAGCCATACAGCGCAAGAACGAAGTAACTCTGAGTTGTTTTTTGAATCGGAATTTAACTGCGGAATGGCGATTCATGAATTTGGACATCTCCTAGGATTGCCTGATGAGTACGCTGAAGATGGCACGTGCAGGACACCGGAGTTTGCTTCTCACGACTTCAACCCGTCGAGTGTGATGGATTCGCCAGAGAGGAGTGCCGAGTTTTTTCCACGGCACCTCAAGACGATCCTTGGCCCGGTTTATGATACAGAAAAACCCGCGCGATACCGGTTGACTGCCTTAACCGAATTGACTCCACAAATAATCAACACTCAAGAACCGCTCTTTATGTTTCCGAAAACCGCTACTCCGAATTCCGAAAACACCCACCTACCTCAGCCTGGAACCTGCCTCATGCTCGGATTGATCGATTCAGGCGCTACGCTTGCCTTAAAAAGTGGCACGCAAATAGAAATGACCCATTTTGGATACGATCACTTCCGAAATCGAGAAGGAGTCGGCGCTGATTTGAATCAAATTTACCAGCCTATTTCTAATGCCGGGCCGACCTCAGGGGCGTTTCCTCCCTATACATTAATCTGTCGGTTGCGGTCGCCCACGGATGACTTAAATACGATTTTGCAGGCGAATCTACGACTTGAACCGTTAGATCCATGAAAGCATTCATGCCAAAACGCTTCCTGATCTCCATCATTATTCTGCAGGTACTCATGCCATTGCAATCCGCCAGTGCAATGAATTGGAGGTACTTTTTTCAATTACTTTTGAAGAAGACCCAAATTTTGTCAGAAAGAAAAAATTCACCGATTTGCAATCAAATGACGACCCTTGATAGCTTTCCGGATGAAAATACTAGTCAATCTGAATCGATCTATACAGCTCAATTCACTTTTATTCTTCAAGATGCTCAAACTTTTTTTACACTTGATGAAAACGCCTTAAGGGCAAAATACAATGCCTCTCAGAGCCTCAGCAAAAAGGTACATACTGTTTTTAAAGAACAGCTTCAATCGATCAGCAAAAGTGAAGGTTCTGATTATTTAGAAGAAGACTTACTTGCAATCACCAGTCAAATTTCGATCGCGGAAATCAATGCCTTTTCGGCTGCCGTATTTAGACAAGAACCAGATCTGCTCCGAAATTTTTTTGAAAATTTAAAATACCTCAAAAACCATCCAGACCAAAAACGAGCATTGCAGAACAAGGTCTACTGGATGCTCAATCACTGCCAGCACAATGCTTTGGGAATGTTTGGCACTGCTCTCAATCCACGATGGAATCCGAACGAACTCATTCGAATCTTGTCTTTGAGAATGAGCGATCTCGCTCAGAAATGATGAAGCACACGTTTACTGATCATTTTCAGTCTAGGAAATGGGCGTTTATTCAATGAACAGAATGATCACTGCGGGAACAAGCTCTAATCCGTCACTCTCAGCCGACTGAGATCCGATTTATTTTCCGCACCTTCAGACCGGACTCCCACGCATTTTTTGATTTGAGGCAGATTCTAGCGAGCAAAGTGACGACGGGAACAATCCGCAGGCCGAGGACGTTCCCGTCGTCACTTTGCTCGCTAGAATCTACCTGAAAACAAACAATTAAAAACCCCATCCCCTTTGCAGAGGACGGGGTCTTATAGCTAGAGATAACCAACCAATTAACGGAAGAACAAACCTTACTCTTGTGAACCAGAGCCGGATGAACGCATCTCTTGAGAATTCTTCAGCGGCGTGATCATTCCACGCTTACGAAGTTTCTCGACGAGAGTCGTACGATTCAGACCAAGAAGCTGAGACGCACGGTTTTTATTGCCGTTCGTACGAGCCAGAGCCTGATCGACCAGGTGATTTTCAAAAGCAGTAACCACTGCTTTCAGATCGACACCTTTTTCAGCCAAAAACATGCGAGGAAAGTCGACATCCGCAGTCGCGCCCGCACCGAACTGGGCACTCTGGGTTGCTTGATAGATTTTTGCAGGTAGATCAGAAGCTTCGATGGTGCCTTGACCTTTGACGATCACGATGCGCTCGACACAATGCTCGAGCTCGCGAACGTTTCCTGGCCAGGTATAAGAAGTAAATGCATCCCAAGCTTCCGGGCTTGGAGTAGAAGATACATTCGAACCGGTCAGTTTATTGTATTTTTCGATGAACGAGCGAACCAGAGTTGGAATCTGCTCGATGCGATCACGAAGTGCCGGAACGCTCATCGATACGAAACTGATTTTTGAATACAAATCAGAGCGGAAAAGCTTCTCAGCAACCGCGTCTTGAAGATTGATGTGAGTCGAAGCGATGAAACGGGCAGAATAATTGTTCTGAACCAGTTTGCCTTGCAGGTGCAGCGGAAGCTCGTTGATTTCTTCTAGAAATACTGAGCCATTTGCAGCAGCTTCGATTTTGGTTTGAAATTCTGTTTCCAGGATTTCACCGCTCATTGCACAGTTGATCACCATGAATGGCGCGTGAGCGCGTGAAGATCGATTATGAATGATTCGGGCTACCAGCTCCTTGCCGGTACCTGTTTCACCACTGATCAATACGCCTTGTTCGGTCTGAGCAGCCTTCTCGATAAGAGAAGAATCAGCCACATTAAAAATTGAGGGTTGAGACTCTAACATACAAACTCCTTCCGTGAGTTTTCTAAGTTTTGGTTTGGTTTGGTTACTGGAGGCAGTTCATCCTTTTGTCCCCAGAGCGTGTCGCCTTAATTAGGTTAAGGCCATATTTGTCGCACTGTCAAAAACTTTTCTGAAAAAAAATGATTTTTGACTCACCCGAAAAATGACGCAGATAAAAACGCTATAATAACAATTACTTGGTATTTTTTTATATTTTTGATGTGTAGTATTTTTTTGACCTGCGACAAAATTCACCGACCCTCGAACCAATATTTGATCGCCAAAAACCATTTGTCGGCATTAACGTACCCATGAAAAAAGAACCAAACGATCGTCAAAACCCCGCAAAAAAACGAGAGTCCGAGGAAGGGAACCCAGATCGGATTCGCCTTCCGCCTAAAATTTCGAGCTAAATCGAATGATACTACTGAAAATGAAATACCAAAAAATGGAAATATTTTCAGAAACAAATAAAGAATACTCATGGTGCATTCAGAACATCATTATTCTGCGAAGATTGCAACCATCGCAACTGCAATGAAGCAGCATGATACCGAATTACAGTGCTGATTTCAGTGCTTCGACTTTGTCTGTTTTTTCCCACGTGAATTCCGGCTCATTTCGGCCAAAATGTCCGTAAGCTGCGGTCTTGTGATAAATCGGACGCAAGAGATTCAGCGACTCGATGATTCCGCCCGGAGTGAGTCGGAAAGAACGCTTAACCGCATCTTCAATCTTTGAAAGCGGAGCTTTTTCTGTTCCGTACGCATTGACGTGAACACTGACGGGCTCGGCAACACCGATGGCATAAGCCAATTGCACCAAGCATTTTTCGGCCAAACCGGCAGCGACCAGATTCTTGGCAACATATCGAGCCATATAACAGGCTGAGCGATCGACTTTAGATGGATCTTTTCCTGAAAACGCACCACCGCCGTGGGCGCCGTGTCCGCCGTACGTATCAACAATGATCTTACGTCCGGTCAATCCACAATCCCCCATCGGCCCACCGATGACAAAGCGACCGGTCGGATTGATGAAATATTTTGTACGCGAATCGAGAAGGTGTTTTGGAATGGTTTTCTTGATCACTTCTTCCATCACTGCTTCAACGATTTGAGCGTGAGAAACGCTTTCGGCGTGCTGGGTACTAACGACGACAGCATCAATGCGAGTAGGCTTACCATCTACATATTGAGCAGTAACTTGGGTTTTGCCATCCGGACGCAACCAACCCAGGGTTCCACTTTTTCGAGCTTCAGAAAGGCGTTTCGCCAATTGCTGAGACAAGCTGATGGTCAAAGGCATAAGCTCAGTTGTTTCATTGGTCGCATATCCGAACATGATGCCTTGGTCGCCCGCACCTTGTTCTTTTTGATTATGCATACCCTGACCGGTAGTCACCCCTTGCGCAATGTCTGGGCTCTGACGATCCAACGTGACCATTACACCACAAGTATTACAATCGAACCCCTTATCCGAATGATCGTAACCGATTTTTCGAATTGCATCACGGGCCACATGCGCGTAATCCACGCGAGCATTGGTCGTTACTTCACCCGCGATCACTACGAGTCCCGTAGTCACCAATGTTTCGCACGCCACGCGCCCCTTTGGGTCTTGGGTGAGAATCGCATCAAGTACAGAATCAGAAACCTGATCCGCAATTTTGTCTGGATGACCTTCGGTTACGGATTCGGATGTGAATAACGTTTCGTGTGCCATAAAGTTCTTTCGTCTTTAATTACTATTTTTTGTGAATCGGAAACTTAGGGGTAGTTCCTTTGTTCTGTTCTTTACGCTTACGGGCTTTACCTTTTCGCGCCTGGCGAATTTTACGAGCCATACGTGTTTTACCTGTACGAGATGACATGACTGCTCCTCTTGCTTGCACTAACAATTAATAAAAAAAAGCTGAAGTTCTTTAGTGCCTCTCTTGACCGAAAAAGTCAACTCGATTCTTTAAGTTTTGGCTTAATTGTTGCTGCGGATAGCCCTAAAGAGGTGGTTCCATGAATGAGATTTTCTGCTCCCATTTTACTCGGTCTTTCTGGTTGTTGAGCTTTACTTTCCTAGCGTCCATCACGACTCAAGCCGAGGTCTCGAGCCTCAGCCTCGCCCCACTCTATCTTGAAGTAGGCGAACAACGCTCTCTTGAGTTTCCGCAATTAGAACGGTTTTCCGTCAGCGGAAACGGTGTCCACTACGTTCGTATTCCCAAGGAAAACCAGATTCTTCTCAAGGCTATCAAGCCAGGCTCAGCGACACTCACGGTTATCTCCAAGCTCCATCGAACCGAAACACTCTTGATCAGAGTTGAACAAAAGAAAACGTTTCAAAGACCGAATTCACTCCTGCAAGCCCTGAATTCCTTGCGCTCGACGGAAGTGATTGATCAGGGAGATCGCTTTGTTCTTCGTGGCACCGTCAGCCAACTCCCAGAAGCGCAGGCCATCGCGTCGCTCGTCGAAAAATATCCGAATCACATTCTAGACGACACCCGAATCGAAACTTCCTGGCTAGAGCGAAACCAACGCGAAATTCTCGCTTTGATCAGCAGCTACCCGTCTCTTTCTTTTTCGCAGGCTGAAGGTGGTCTTTCCGTATCGGGCGGGCTTCCCCATTCCTATTTGAAGGATTCCCTGGTCCGCAAAATCAAGGCGATCCAACCCCTCACTCATATCGAGATTCAGACCATCTCGGATCAAAACCCCACCGTGTATTTCAAGGTATTTCTTCTCGAGGTAAAAAAGGCGCTCCTCACTTCGCTCGGAGTGAATTGGGCGAATCCGAATGGCGCGCTACTTCAGGTCAGCCCGACTCAATTTTTGATGAATAATACAGTCGACTTATCCATCAACACCCTCTCACAAGAAGGAATGATTCGCGTTCTTTCGTCACCCGAACTCGTAGTGCGCGCGCCCGGCCAAGCCGAATTATTTGCTGGCGGCGAACTCCCGATTCGACAAACCACCAAATTTGCCGAAAGCGTGGTCTGGAAGAATGTCGGACTGTCATTAAAACTCGACGTCAAAGAATTCGGAGGAGAAAAAGTACGACTCAATATCGAAACCGAGATGAGTCACCTCGACGAAGCACTTTCTAACGACCGAATTCCCGGAATTCAGAGCAATCGCATGAAAACCCAAGTCGACGGCACCATGGGAAAACCCCTTTTACTGAGCGGCTTATTGCAGGAAGATCTCCGTCATCAGGTAAAAGGACTGCCCTGGCTGATGAATCTGCCGATTATCGGTAAACTCTTTGGAAGCGAAGATTACCAGAAAGATCGCTCAGAACTGGTAGCGGTACTTTTACCTCATCGAGAGCCACCCAAAAATCCCCAATTGAGAATCTCGAGCGATTTACCCAAGGGCTACCTTCCGCTTCCACGCACTTCTCTCAGTGCCGAAGAGCAGGCTGCACTCAAACAAGATCGAAACTTTCCTTGGAACGTTCTATGAATCCAACCATTCCAACCCTATTTGCGGAACTTCTAAGTAATTCAGATGTCACCGACATCTGCGTCAACCGGTGGGATCAGATTTTTTTCGATCGAGGGCGGGGTCTCGAACCGTTACCGCTTGCCGGCACCCTATTTACTTCTGAAAACGCCTGGAAAACTTTTGTGCTCGAACAAATCTCCTTGAGCGGAAAAAGCTGGGACGCTAAGCTTCCGTTTCTCGATACTATTTTCTTTCAAACCCATCGTGCCCATATTGCATTTCCTCCATTGGCGCAATTTGGCATCAGCGTTTCCTTGCGACGTTTACCGCGATCACAAAACGGTGCAGAGGAACGCTGGAAGGATTCAGAAGCAGCATTTCAGATTCTAAAAAACGGAATTGCCAATCATGAAACCATGCTATTTGCAGGTGGTACTGGCTCGGGCAAGACGACACTCCTCAATGACCTCCTCAGCTTTGTACCCGCAAATGAACGCATGATTGCACTCGAAGACACTTCCGAGATTCTGCCGATACACCCGCATTTTATCAGTCTTTTATCACGCACTCAAAACGCAGACGGCTACGGCGCAGTCACTCTTCGCGATCTTCTGAAACAAACCTTGAGAATGCGCCCCGACCGGATTCTCGTCGGCGAATGCCGGGGCGACGAAGTTCTCGACCTGCTACAAGCCCTGAACACCGGCCACCGTGGCACGCTCGCCACCGTGCATGCTAACTCGGCGAGAGATGCCTTACGACGAGTCGAATTACTGGCACTCATTGCCGCACGAGGGACGATTCCGAGCACGCTCGTCAAAGAACTTCTCGTTCACGGAATACAAAAAATCGTCTTTCTCGAACGCGTAGCCGGAATGCGACGGATTCAAACGATTTTACAAATCGAAGGACTCGAGCGCGATATTATTTTTACCCGCCCACTGTTTCAGTCTGGATCGCCCGAGACAAACCATAAGGAAATTCCCAGCGGACTCCCCCCAAAAGCAATGCAAATACGATAAATAGAAGGCAAAAAATAAGAATATTTTTCATCCACACCTCATTCAAAGATAGGGTTTGAGCGTCAGGTAGAGTCCGCCCACCAAGATGATCATGACTGAAGGCAAGACCAGAATGAACAAGGGCTTCAGACATCGATTGGGCAGGCATTCGAGATCCCGACCGACGATCATCCGTAAGTCGAGAAGAAATGCTCGATGAATCGCTTCGATGCGGTCGAGGCAGGCTCGCCCTTCGAGAAGCGCACTTTGAATACTCCGTCTTACTTCTACTCCCAATTTTAGAACCATGCGTTCGGCTTCATTCTCAGTAGGAATAGACAACGAGAAATCCTGATCCCAGACTTGCGACTTCCATTCTCGCGCGAGTGCCAGATCGGTCAGCGCCAGTTCCTCGATAGTTTTTTTCCAGGCGAGGTCAGGAGGAAGTCCGGTAGAGATCAACGCCAGCAAACGCTCGAGCGAGACATTGACACTGACCAACCACTTTCGATTCTCGGGCTGAATGCCTCCGAAACGGGCTTGGTCGACCATCGACAAGATCCAAAGAAACGCCAATGAACCGAGAAAGGAAGAAAACAAAATAAGGCCTAAAAACAAGCTCAAATGCGCTTTAATTTCAGGAAGCATGAGAACCAGTAGCGAGCCGAATCCAGGAACCAGCATCATGCCGATCCAGGCTTGCCCCATGGCTTGTGAGCTTTTTACTTTTCCGAGCTGGATCAATTCGGTTTGTTCCTCGAGTGTCTTTTGCATGCGCTGAAGCGTTGGAAGGATGGCAGCGCCCTGAGTCCGCAGCTCCTGCAAACTGTCATCGAGTATTTTACCCCAGGGCGCAGGAAACTCCCGAACCCGCTGCCAGGCTTCGCGATCGGGCACCACACCCGACTCAAGCATTTCTTGCAGATGCTTGAGGTGATTGGCTGCTCGCCTTAACCCTAGTATCGCTTTCGACTGCCCGAAGTAGATCTGCAAATTCTTGAGTAAAGGCTCGAGCTCCGAAAGTCCGAACAAAAGAATGAAAAATGTGATGGTCCAAAACGTCATGCACTTGACGCTGCAATGACCATGCCCTATGGCACTAGAATGTCAGTCAGATCCGCAAGAAGTGCCCGAACATCGCCCTCGCATTCGGGAGAAAAAATCAGCTGCACATCTCGAAAGGGATGGTGTTGAACCTGGTTTACGGTCGAATAGGCCGTCAATCCTTCGTTCGCCTCCAAGACATGGTAAAGGAAGGCAGAATCCTCTTTTTTAGTCCGAATCGTGATTGTCTTTGCGTGAATCATGCTATTCTATTTCTGACAATGAAACCAATAAGTAAGAATGTGGGTTTTGCTTTTGCAGTTTCAACCTTGGTCTTTGCGTGTGCCACCCGGCAACCGCCTGCAGAGCCATCACCGGAGAAAGCTACAGAAAAACCTGAAGTAGCGCAAGCGACTGATCCGGTCGCCAAACTTCAGGAAAGAATTCAGGACCTTGAAATTCGTTTAGCCGCCCTGAACGACAAGATCAATCTCGAAAATGGCGCTCAAATTACCACTCCACCCGCTAACGCAAAACCTCACGTTGCGCCTGAAACTGCCGATACAGAAGCAGCTCCCGAAGCCGCAACCCCTGTCCCCAAGGCAACTACCAAGTCTTCCGTCAAACCTTCAAAAAAAGAAGTCTCAAAAGTTACAGTGAATGTGCCGGCCGCCCATGCGCACGCGGTTCCGAACTTCGTGCAGGACGAGGCCATCGATCGTTATCGCGAAGCCAAGATCCTTTTTGATTCGAAACGAAATGCCGATGCGATTGTCGAGTTCTCGAGCTTCATCAAAACCTATCCCGACCATACCCTCGCGGCTGCAGCCCAATTTTTTATCGGCATGGGTTATTACGAACAAGGCGAATTCAAACTGGCGGAAGAGGAATTCAGTCGCGGTTTGATCGCCTATCCTCATTCTGAGTATGTTCCAGATACGTTGTTGGCACTCGCCAGCGTTTCTTCGAAGCTGAAGAAAACTGCCCGCGTTACCTACTACAAACAAAAACTACTCAGCAGCTTTCCGAATTCACCCCAAGCCAAGGGCATCACCCTCGACTCAAAAGATGCGGCTTCTGAAGAAGTTGAAGAAGAGGCTCCACGTACCTCTCGTCCAGCGGCCAAAGCCCCAATCGCTCCAGAAGCTCCAGTAGCGCCGACTGCTCCAGCCGCCGAGGAATCTCATGAATAAACTTTCAAGGACGCTGATTACTTGCCTGGGTATTTCACTTCCCTGCGTGATTGCCTTTGCCATTCCCCAAGAAACTTACAAGGTGAATCCAGGCGATACGCTCTCTCAAATCGCCGAGCACACGTATGGAAATTATATCAAATGGCATGATCTCTATACTTGGAACAAAAAGATACTGACCAGTCCGAATCTGATTTATCCGGGCCAACGCCTGAAGTTGCTTCAAGGCGATGACTTGAATCTTTATACCCAAAATAATGTAACCGACATGAAGGGCCATCGTGCGACAGATGCAGGTCCGATGACTTTGCCGCGCTCTACCCGCTCTACCGAATGGCAATTGCTGCCCCTTCAATCCTGGGAACGTTTTGCATTTCAAAAAGATCCGCTGGTAGACCCGAATGGTTTTGACCGCCGAAGCAAAGTCGGCCGTAGATTTTCGAATCACACCGTGCCGTCGATGATTGTCCGTTCTGATCGACTCGCAATCGCCGGAGAAATCATCAATGCCCGCAGCCAATATGAACGAGTCTTTTTGGGCGAGCAGGTGTTTATTCGACCAGACGAGCAATTGCAGGTTGGTAACGTTTATTCAATTACTGCTGGTCCCGAGACCATGCCTTCGAGGCATGATGGCCACGTCGGCTTCGGTTACTCGTTGATGGGTAAGATCAAGATCGTGGGAGTTCGTGACGGTACATTCATCGGTACGGTCATCGCCCTTCAGAAACCCATTCAACGTCATCACCTGTTGATTCCAGAGATCAAAGACTATTCGATTCTCGCGCCGGTGGCTTCAGCGACTGCGATCAACGGGCACATTCAAGTAACAACAGACGAAAAAGATTCGCAAATTTTCGAAGGCCGAACCGTGTTCATCGATGCAGGATCAGAAGACGGCGTCAAACCCGGAATGATCTTTCGCAAATACTTGCATGAAGATCCACTGACTCTCGAGCCGATCACCAGCCGCGACTTCCTGATCGAATCCGAACTGACCATTCTCGACGTTCAAGAAAAATTTTCTACGGCTTTGATCATTCGTAGCCACTCGGCAGTACATCAGGGCGACGAAGTGATCTCTCTGACCGACCTGTCAGACTTCAACAAGAACACCGGAATGCAAAGCCTGATTCAGGACTCGGTACGTCCCCACTCGCTCGATGATCTCGACAAGATGGATGATACCGAAGGTCTCGGCGAAAAAGAGAATACCGAACTTCATCAGCTCGAGAACTGGAACCGACCGGATTCAGGAAGCCTCGATTCAAACGAGATCCGCAAGCTTGAGATTCATAAAAACAGCCATGTTACCGAGCTCGGCAATGAACCTGCTCCTAACGATGGCAGTGGTGGAGGAAAAGCTCCGCCAGAAACAGCTCCGCCTACAGCTGCACCGAACGAGCCACCACCGGCAGCGCCGCCTGCTGGAGATGTAGCTCCTCCACCTGCTGAACCACCAGCTGAACAGCCGGCTCCGCCGTCTGCACCAGCTGAAAAAGCACCAGATGCACTCGCTCCTCCGAGCGATGCACTTCCTCCGGGTCCGAATGATCCGGCATTGGATGGAACGGTCGCCCCTCCGGGACCCCTGGGGCCTTAAAGTTTTATGAGCACTTCTGATTTATATTTTGTTATCAAACTTTCGCAGAACTCTGGGCAGATCATCGGCCCCCGTACCTTGGATGAGCTGAAAAGTGAACTCACGGGCGGCAATATTGCCTGGACTGACCTGTGTCGAAACTTTACCGAGAAATCGGATTGGAAGAGACTCTTTCAAATGTCCGAACTACAGAGTGCAATGAGCGCGGTACCTCCGACTGAAAAATTGGCGGAGTGCACTCGACTTTGCAATACCGCCCTGAATGCACCCGCAAAAAAAGAAGCTCCACCGGTTGCGGCCACTACCCCCGTAACCACCGACGACTTAAGCGAGATTCCTCAGCTGACCGCTCCCCTGTATGTTTATGTTCAGGGTTCGGAGTTTGGACCGATGTCGATCGAGGAATTCAAGACGCTCGTCAAAGGTCAGAAATACAAATCGCAAATTTATGTCTGGTACAAGGGCTTGAAAGCCTGGTTTCCACTCGAAGAACTTCCCCTTGGGCCGCACCTCAGTGCAGAACTCGTGGTGAAACTACGAAAAGGCCGCAGGATTCAATCGATGTATAGTCTGGTACAAGGGCACGAAGCCCGTAAGGCCAAACGGATCAACTTGGTTGCTGGCGTCTACGACAAGGCCAAGGGCACACCCGAGATGATCGGCATCTGCGCGGATATTTCGAAATCAGGAATTCAAATCTGGCTGAACTCGCCCCTTTCGGTGGCACTGGGCACAGAACTGCAAATCGAGATTGTTCCGATCTCGATTACTAAAATCGGAAGAGTCACACTGACCGTGGCTTTACGCTGGTATGACGAAGCAAGCTTACGAGGTGGTTTTCAGTTCGTCGGAAACTTTCAGAGCTCGCCTACGTACCTAAAACTGGCAGACTATCTCGATCAGCTAACCTGACCGATCCAACACTTCAGGTACTGCCCTTCACTGAAATCAAACACCGCCGGATGATCGATCGATGGAGAGCCTTGCGAAATCCAACGAACGGTTCGATGCGCACGGCGGGCCGCTTTCGCCAGCACTTCGATCATGTCTGAATTCGAGAGCAGCTGCGAACACGAACAACACACCACCAGCCCATCAGGCAGCGTGCGCTCGATTGCGGTTGCAAACAAGCTCACATAAGCGCTTTTGCCTTGGGTAATGCTCTTACGACTCTTGATGAACGCTGGCGGGTCTGCCACCACAATATCGTAACTCTCGCCTTTGATGGCGCCGATCGGCTCGAGAATATCGCCTCTGACCGTCTTAGCCTCGAACGCTACGCCGGGCTTTTTAAGAGTCGCTAGATTTTTTGCAGCAAACTTTAACGCACTTTCGGACGAATCGACACAGGTGGCTTCAACCGCAGACTTGGGCAACACTGCCCCCGAAAGGTGCAAACTCCACTGGCCAATATAAGAGCACAAATCGAGAATTCGATAAGGCTCTTTAGCTCCGGTTCGTGGGCGCATCTCGAGCTTTTGAAGCGCGAGCATTTCTACCCGCTTAATATTTTGAAGCTGATCGAAGAAGAAACCGGTTTTTTGACCACCGATTAAATCGGTGAACAGACTGACGTCGCCTTGCGCGCCCGGAACGGTAAACTTGAATTCACGAAGCACATCAGTCGAGGCTTCGATCGAATTTGTAAAAAGGTTTCGGACTTCGACCGGTTCTTTATTCAGACCTTCGCGCTCGCGAGAGCCTGCGTCGCGCCTGAGCACCACGAGTGAACTCTTCGGATCTTCGAGTTCAGTCGAGATTTCTTTCAGTGAAGATAAAATGATTTCGAGATTTCGATCCATACCGGAAGAATGAGGTTGCAGGATGTAAACCACCTGCCCTTTCGGGCCAGCAACAAAGCGATCGATCACCAATCCAGGCAATGAATCGACTTCGCCGTAAACCATACGAAAGCTCTGTTCGCGACGATACCACTGCAGGCGAAAATCGAGTGCAGTTTGAAGTGCCGAAGTAAAATATCCCTGAAGATCAAATTCCGAATCGCTTCGGGTGCGCGAAAGCGCACGAAACGCGATCAGAGAATGCGGATTGCCAAAGCCATAAGCGAGAAATGCCCCGCCCGAATCATGAAGCTCGAGCAATTCGCCGAGCTCAATACCTTTGGGAGATTCCTGCAATTCATTCGAGTACACCCAAGGGTGCCCCATTTTGAATCGACGTTCTTCGTTCGATTTTAGCCGCCAGTTCTTTAATTTTTTCATCGAGCGCAAAGTGTACCTTTTTGTTCCGATTCGGGCCACTGTAAACGACTCTTTTGCTTTTATAAATGATTTGAATTGAAACCCGAACCTTGACCTTCATCGCTTGATTATTTAAATCAAGTATAATAAATTTGCCCCCTGAAAGGCACTGTCCGAAATGCGAAATCCATTTGAGAGATACCGGGGTTACTCGAGCGAATTCTGGTTCATGATTTTTGCGGGCTTCATTAACCGCTTCGGCATGGTGATCGTGCCTTTCATGTCGCTCTATTTTCTGAAGGGCGCCGGTTTTAGCGTCCACCAGACCGCAACCATCCTGGGTACCGCCGCTGCTAGTGCCATCGCGGGCAATCTCATTTCTGGTTACCTTTGCGATCGGTACTCTCCAAGACTCATGGTGGTGACCACGCTTACCGCATCAGCGCTCTCGGCATTCCTGTTTTTCGGGCCGCCTCACTTTGAATACCTTTTACTGACGACCTGTCTCTTTTCATTCTCAAACGAAGCATTCCGTCCTGCACAACTTTCGTACATATCCGAACTTTCGAACTTCAAGGAACCCAAGAAAGCTTTTGCACTGATTCGATTCGCGTCGAATTTGGGATTGACGTTCGGCCCACCGATTGCCGGTCTTTTGATTCTTTCTTCCTACCGCTGGATCTTTTTCATGGATGGCTTTACCTCGATACTTGCCGCTTCGGTTCTGATCTATTCCTGGAAAAATAAACTGACTTTCCGCGAATTGATCAAACCCAAAAGCGCCACGTCCAAAAAATTTCAACTCCGCGATTTCTATGTATCCGATCCGCTGCTTTGGGTGTTTTTGTTGGCCATGTTTCTGGTATTCTCGATTCTATTTCAATACACGGCAACTTTGCCGCTCTTCATTTCTGATACCTTAAAACTCAGTGCCGCCTATGTCGGTGCCGCACTGACAATCAACACCTTGATGATTACTATTTTTGAACTTCCGCTGACCACCTCAACCTTGCATTGGTCTTATCGAAAGTCACTGACATTAGGAAGTGCCCTGGTTGGAATTGGCTTTGCAATGACCATGCTTTCTCATTCGTTTGCCATGCTTGCGGCCAGCGTAGTGGTTTGGAGTGCAGGTGAAATGGTAGTGTGCCCACCCCTGACCGCTTTTGTGACAGAAATTGCAACTCCAGAAATGCGTGGTCGTTATATGGGGTTTTTCGGGATGACCATTTCAGCCTCTCTGACCGGCGGCCCATTTTTTGGCTTACTCGGGTTGAATCATTTTGGAAACCAGGCCTATTGGTTGATTTTAGGCGCGTTCTCATTTCTAGCCATGGGACTCTTTCTGGTCGCCCTGCAAATCAGAAAAAACAGGCTCAACTTTAACGCGTACGAGTCATCCGTCCAAACGCTGTCTTAAACAGTGTGCGCCCGAAAAAAAGCGCAAAAATAGCCAATAAGAAAAACCCGATGATCAACAGTGGAATCAGGATCGGAGCAAGAAGCAACATTGCTGGCCCACCCCGAATGACGCGAACCTGAGCACCGTTACCGGAAAAAAATCCATTCGGACTCGACGAATGATCCTTAGCTTCCTGAATAGTGTGCCCATCAGCCGCAAGGACTTCGACGTGGTCTGCAGATATTTTCTTAGGTGCTTCGTTTGAACTCATAAAATCAAAGAGGACAGTCCATGAGCTGGTTACCCATTTCACGGCACTTGGCCTCGTACTCCTTCAAGTAAATCATTTCTTCACCGGTGAGTTTGCTGATATCAATGAGATCCCAATCATAGCCGACAAACACAACATTTTCATATCGAAGCTTATTCTCATCGTGTGGGATCAAAAGCGCGACGTTTTCTACTCGCACGCCCCCTTTTCCTGCAAGATAAATTCCGGGCTCGACACTCACACACGCATAAGGAGTTTGCGCATAAGACGATAACGTCGAGAGACGAATTCCATCTTCATGCACATGAATTCCGATTCCATGGCCGGTACCATGCATGTAATCATACCCCGAAGCCTTAACTTGTTCTCGGATAATCATATCCACTTCTTTGCAAGAAATATCCTTGCTTACCGGGGCCATAAACACTTGAATCGCAGCCTTTAGAGTAGAGGTATAAATTTCTTTTTGCCACGCCTCGGGCGAAGCGCCGTTTTGCGACCCTACAAAGAAACCGCGAGTACAATCCGTTAGAAAACCATTCGAATAACAAGCGCCGCTGTCCAATAAGGCGATCATGCCTTTTTCAAAATAATTGGTTTTGGAAGGGGTGCCATAGTGAACAATCGCACTATTCGGACCTGCGCCCGAAATCGTATTGAACGAAAGAGTCGTCGCCCCCTCTGCGCCATATTGGTCTTTCAGATATTCAGCAAGATCGACTTCCGAAACATTTCGCTTTTGGCTCTCGGTTTTGCCCCATCGTAAGGCCTTTGCAATGGCCCGCGAACTCTTCAGGAAACACTCCCGGATGGATGCGAGCTCCTGTGGAGTTTTTCGTGTACGAGAGCGAAGCACCCAATTAAAAGACGACTCGATTTCTGCTTCCGGAAAGACTTCAGACGCAAGAGTCGGAAGAAATCCGTTCATCGTAGGTCCGAAATAGGCAATCTTCTTAGCAGTATGTTTTTTGAGCGCCATCTTTAAAGCATTGAAGTCATTTCGAATGACCGTCAGCTGATAACTTCCAACTTGAGAAGGTTCGATCTCCACTTTGGATTGTTCAGAACTCGCTGGAAGAAAAAGAATGAATTCATTTTGTATAAAAAACGTGTAGGCCAGGAAACTACCTACGTACGGAAGGTGGTATCCCCGCGCATTCAACAAAAATGCTGCATCATCGGTTGCAGCAGTCATGTGAAGAACATCATCAGCACTGAAGGCGGCCTTGATTTCGTAAGCCAATCCTTCAAGATTATGAGCGAGAGTTCGCCCGGTCATTTCTTCAGGAAGCGAAAAAATCGGCCGATCGGTTTTCCAACCTGACAAGTGAACGGCCTTTAACATGTCGTCACCTACCATCGAATGCAAAGTGACGCCCGAACCTTTGGCTTTTTCTCTGCGCTGATTCAAAACTGAAATTGAAGTTCGCTGAAAATCCATTCCCACTTGTTTGGCACCAGAACTGAAAAGACGTTCCTGAAGCGCCCCTTCCATGCTCGGCTCGACTGTGATCTTGATTGCTTCGACTAACTCGGCAGGACATTCCTGATCGACTTGCAAGTGATACCGTCCGTCGACAAACACGCTTACCGGCTTTTGGTTCGGATGACTTTTTCTATAGTTCTCAGTCCAATAGATTGCGTCTCCCACTGAACCAGTAAAGCCCGTCACTCCAAAGCGGGGATTGTTTGCCAGCGGAACATATTCAGACATGAACGGGTCTTTTGAAGTAAGAATCACCGCATCCAAATTTGCGCACAACTTTTCGAGGTCAGAAAGGTTTTTTGCTAAATCGATCTTGTTGTTGACGCCCAACTGCTCTTCAGTGAAGTCGTACTTAAGTTTCATGGGCAAAGGTTACCTTTTTTTCGTGACTTTGCCAACCTCGACTCTCATTCTCAAAAGGGTAATGCGCCCCGTGAACTACCCCACTTTAAGCTTTAAAGAACTCGAAACTTACGCGGCGCAACTCTGCTCAACGCTTTCTCTTGATCACACTCAGTACCGTGTCGACCGGATATTTATTCCCGAATGGGTCTCCCATCCGGCGGGATACTTTAAAAACGAATGGGTGCTCGAGCTTTCTTCTAAAACCAAGTCGTTTCAATTCTATTTTAGCCTGCGCTCGCAACAATGTGGAGTTCTGCTGTTCTCAGAGAGAAAGCTCAGACCTTGTAAAAAGGCAACCCATTCAGGATTCGATCTCAACCTGAGTAAAACCCTAGTAGGTTTGCGACTCATCTCGATCGAAGCGATTCCGGGCGACCGCGTCTTAAAATTAAGTTTTGCAGACAACCATTCTGCAAACGAAACGAAAGCGCTATTTCTGATTCTGATTCCTACCCAACCCGAAGGTGCGTGGGTCGTCAATCAAGAGCTCTTGGCTTCGACTAAAGCGAATGCACCTGAAACCTTCGAGCTTCGCGAAGCAAAACCCATGACTCCCGAGCGGCTGGCGAAGATTCCGTATCGCCCAGAGCTCTTTCAGTCGATCGACACCTACTCCAAGGTATGGCTTCAAGCCCAAGCCGACGCGTCTTTTACCCTCAGATTTTCGCATCTTCATCGAATCCTCACTACCCTGCAAGATTCCTTTCAAAGAAAACTAGATTCACTGGATGAGCAACTCGAAAAATCGAGACTCGACCCGGATTGGATCTATTTCGGATCGCTTCTGCAGACTCATTTCTATGCAAAACCGACAGTGGTTGATGGCCATTACCCGCTCATGGATTACGAAAAAGAGAAAATGATCGAGGTTCCGGCCGATCCAAAGCTCGATCTCAAACAGCAACTCGAAAAATTCTTTCACCTGGCGAAACGAAACCGCACCCGCATCACTGAGGCTAACGAACGAAAAGTATCGATCGAAAAGAAGCTCTCGGAATTGAAAAGTGCATTTTTAGAATTGAACGAAATCGAAAAAAGCGCGATTCACACCACTGATGCACTATCCGCGCTCGAGAAAACCTGGGGGGTGCAGCACGGCCCCACCGCAACGCCGGTCGAACACAAACGCTTTCTCGGATTTTCTGGTCATCAATACACTTCGAAAGAAGGCCTGACCATTCTCTGCGGCCGTAATCTCACCGAGAATCTCGAACTCACATTTAAGATTGCACGCGGAAACGACCTTTGGCTTCACGTCAAGGGACGCCCCGGCTCTCATGCGGTCATCTTACTGCCTCCAAAACGAACAGCCTCGCTCGATACGCTGCTCGATGCCGCACATTTATGTATTCTTCATAGTGGCGGCAAAGACTGGGGCAAGACGGATGTCGATTACACCTTTCGAAAGTACGTAAAAAAGGTAAAGAATCAAACCGAAGTAATCTACACGCACAATAAGACCCTCTCTGTGACCATCGATCCTAAT
>CAIKYX010000085.1 GCA_903831745.1 Oligoflexia bacterium | reverse complement strand
GATCTGAACGGCGGGGGCGGTAATTTTAATATCAATTTTGATGTGTTTCTCGGCCGGAAGAAATCTCGCAAGATTACTGATATTCGTTGGGTAACGCCGAGTGGGCATTAGTAATGAATTCGAAAACAGGAGCTGTCATGCAATTAAAATTTATTTTTCTAGTGTTCTTATTCTGCATCTCTACCACCAGCGTCTTCGCTGATCCAGCGAACTCGAACCCGCTCCTTTCTAAATCCTACTGGAAAATTTCTTCCACTTTGCATGAAATGAAAGATTCAGATGGAAAAACCGTCCAAACCACATGCGAACAAAATCTAAATTTTGCCGTGGTGCGGGCAGATCCTCTACCCACCGGCGGTAAGGTGGTGCATTTTTATGCAGGATTTTGTGTCAGCGGCGAAACCGGAACTTACGAATTCTTTGATGGCAATATTTATAGCCTAGATGGCTTTGACCATAGAACATCAAACACCCCTATCGGACACTATACTTCGAATTCGATTGATTACGCAGTCACCTCTTCGATCGACAGCCGCTTTAAATATAATATGCGGATTCTTTTTCAATCCAATACCCAATTTAACTTCGTCTTTAAGACTTTCTCACCCACCCAGGAAACGGTTGATGAAGGCAACGTTGCTTTTATCAGTCAAATGATCCCAAATGGCTCAACAGCGTGCTTGCTTCGGATTTATGAAAGTAGTCAGCAAAAGAAAGCACTTAAAAAAATCGCTTCAGATAAAAACTATACCGTTACATCTGCCTTTGCCGAATATGGCTTGTCATTCGGTTCAGACTGTTCGATTGATGTATGCGTGGCAAGCGCCGCTCTTACCCGCCTATCTGATCAATCTGTACTCTGGCGCGCCCGAACAAAAGTAGAGATTCCTTTAGGACCAAGAATTTTTCCTATCGAGCAAATTGCAGCACATCGGATAAAAAAGCGAATGCGAAAGGAACTTCCGTCTTACTGTCCCTAAAAACTGAGGTAAATCGAATGTCTCTATTGATTTCGCCGATGAACGAACAGAATATAACAGAGGTTGTTGAGCTTTCAGCACAGCTCGGCTATCCGGTTACCTTAGAAAACATGACTCGAAACTTTAGAATGCTTCGCGCGACTTCGAATCAGGAAGTGTTCGTGGCTCACGCTGAAAAAACAGTGGGCTGGATTCATGTCTATGAGCACCTCTCGATCGCTACCGGAGTTCGCTGCGAAATCGGCGGATTGGTCGTCGATGAAGCTTCTCGAGGAAAAGGGATTGGCGCAGAATTAATGAGTAAAGCAGAGAACTGGGCGCAGTCTCGGGGCATATTAGAAATATCCTTTAGCTCGAGAATTACCAGGGTAGACGCTCATCGCTTTTACGAACGACTCGGTTATCGCATTCAAAAGACCAGCCACATCTTTAACAAGCGGCTCAGTTCATAGCCGACATGAAAGTTTTATTTTTAGTCACATCCCTATTATCAAGCCAGTTCACATCTATGCGTGGGTCGAGATGCACTTAAACTGAATGACCTCGAAACCGTAGGTTTTATCAATTTGAGTTCGAAAATGTGGGATTTAACCTAGCTACGGATAAAAGAGTAGCTCTCAACGCTTCAGGGTCTTGTTACCTTAAGGACGTTAGCAGTCAAGACCATGATACCGATGGGTACACTCGATTTTCGACCGACGTGACCTACTCTCTTTACACGCGCGGCGACGAACACTCCCCTAGAGTAGTAAACAACAAAGAAGTTGCGGCTTATTGTTTAGAACTGATTAATAAAGAGAAAAATCCGTACCAAGCGACAGTATGCTGTGAACACCTGACTGAGAATTCCTATATCGGGATGTTTGAAATAGCCACAGAACACAAGATTGGCATTTATCCATAGGCGGAAGATGCCTTTCATGCATAGAAAAGGGATTTCCATCGAATTGATTCTAGCAATGCATTTGTACATTCCTCAACCTGCCATGGCGGTCGGAAATAAAACCTACCAAGAAGTCAGCCAAACTTATTACGAAATTGTTAGCGAAGAGAACGTCGATCATGCAAATACGTTTCTGATGCCGATTGTTTTAGGCAATAAACAACAAAATAAGTACTACGTTATTTGCAAACAGTCTGAGATGCGTGATTGCGTGGACACCCAGCCACTAACCCACAAAACTGGTTTGAATGATCAGAATCAACTCCGTATCCGAAACTCGCTAACTCGGGCTACGCTATGAGCACTGATTTTTCGAGATATGGGTTTCGATTGAATGTAAGTAGCTTTAAAAACTTTGGCCTCTTTTCACCTATGCTAAAGCGAGTGTACATATCTCCGAGATGAACGTAGGAGTCAGGTGGAATGGCCCTGCAATTCGGATAGGTTGCCTTTACTAGTTCGTTTACCTGACCTGGATCGTTAACACCCATATCTTTTAAATCGCAATGAATCCAAGTAGGCGAAGCATACTTAAAGATTTCAATTTTCTTGGTATTTTGTTCAATCACCACAAATCCGTTCGCGACCACCTTAATATAGTTTCCAAAAATAACGCCTAACACATCATCCGGACAACTCAGGGATTCCGCACCATCAATGGATGAATAACCAGTAACTGGGGCATCGGCTCGTGCAGAAGGGGTGAAAGAAGAAACACTTAAAATAATAATTAGAAACTTCATCATATTTAATCTTTTGGTTTGGAAAGGATAATACCTTTGTTGACAACAAAAGTCAACAACAGGCGCGTAGACCATTTCGAACCGTCCGACCAACAGCTCATTTACCGCTTCAATCAAGCCCCCAGCCCCGAGCAGCTAAATATAAAACACTAATTCACACCCGAACAAAATCCATTCCCGCAGCAATCGCCGACTGAATTCCAAGCTCGCCATCTTCAAATACCAGACACGTCTCCGGGGCAACGCCTAATCTTTCGGCAGCCATCAAAAACGGTTCGGGGTGCGGCTTACCATGCTTTACATCCTCTGCACAAATCACGACTTCAACCATGTCTGCAATTCCGAGAAGACTCAGGGTTCGATTCACCACTTTCGTTCTGCCGCCCGATACGACCGCAATTTTTGCTTTTCCAAAACTGGCTTTGAGATGATCGACCACCGCATGAATGGGCTCGATCTTCGTCATGTACTCATTCAGAAAACGCTGTTCTTTAGATGCAGCAATCGATTCGGGATCGAGCGTCGTTCCGAAGCGGCGATTCAGTTCGATGACCGTTTTGATAGCAGGCATTCCCGCCAGTTCGTAAATCAAAGCGGCCTCGATCGTGAGCCCGTGCCGGGCTAATTCTTCTACCCAAGCCTGGGCATGAGGCGCCATGGTATCAGCCAGGGTTCCATCACAGTCGTAGAGAAAAGCGGAGTAATCCTTCTTTGGAATCGATAACATTTAAAAAATATAGGGATTTTAGGCCCAAATTGCAAGTTCAGGCTCACCCTATCTTTTTACACAAAGATTTGATAAGGTGTTGCCCATGGGAGCACAATGGAAAGCACCGATTAAGGCGGCTCAGGCCGCTAAAAAAGGTGCAATTATCGGAAAATTGACCAAAGAGATCATCGTCGCCGCTAAACTCGGAGGCCCGGATCCTAATTCGAACTTTCGACTTCGTGGCGCGATGGAAGACGCTCGTAAGAACTCGGTTCCTCGAGACACTATCGAACGTGCAGTCAAGCGTGGCGCGGGCCTACTCGACGAGCCCGTCAATTACGAAACCATTATTTACGAAGGCTTTGCGCCTCATCAGGTTCCGATCATGGTCGAGTGTCTGACCGATAACCGAAATCGCACCTTCGCCGACATCCGTGGTGTTTTTCGCAAGGGCCAATTGGGTTCTGCAGGATCAGTTGCCTGGATGTTCGATCATAAAGGGGTGGTCGAAGCTCATTTTAAAGACAAAGGCGCTGATCTCGAAAGTGTTGCCATCGAAGCAGGCGCAGACGAAGTGATCGCGATCAAACCCGGAGAAGGCCAACCGACAGACGGAGCGCTGGCCCGCTTTACCTGTGGTGCAAGCGAACTTAATACCGTAAACGAATTTCTGAACAAATCAGGATGGAACATCCTGAGCTCAGAAATGAGCTATATCGCAAAGAACTTTGTCGATCTCTCGGGCGACCAACTCAAAGAAGTTACCGAGTTTCTTGCCGGCGTTGATGAAAACGATGATGTGCATCGCATCTACGTAGGCCTGAAGCCTCAAGAATAAAACACAGTCCAGGTTTCTTTCGAATCGACAGAAGTAGTCGCAACTACTTTTTCTTTTCCGTATTTTTGATCTAACTTCAGTTTCGCCTCGGCAAAGGTGGCGACGCCCATTTTTCCGAGATCTTTTTTTCCTAAGAACTCCCAAAAGCCCTGAACCTGAGGCGACCGGCGCTTCAACGCCGCTTCAAGCTCGACTGCCACTCGCCCCATCGTGTACCTGACATTCACTTCGATGATCGGGGCAATAAATAGCCCCCCTTCTGCGTTTCGATAAATGAGCGCATCAATACCAAGTGGACCAATGTAACCAACCGATTTTAGTATCTCGATTACCTGGCGATGAGCTTCGGCAATCTGGGCCCGACCTGCAACTAATGTTTTGTATTCATTCTCGAGTGCCGAATGATATCCCCAGGTGCCGATATAACTTCCACGGTACTGAAAACGCGAATCCGTTTTAAAGAAACGAGGCTCCCATTCCTTCACCGCTCCATCATTTTTGATTTCATATTGAACCGAAAAATCGATGACTTTGTCATAGTAGGGCTCGATCACCCACTCACCTTCAGAAAACTGATCCGCGGGAGTCGCTGCATCAACCAAAAGATGCCCTCGCCCGCTGGTTCCCATGGCGGTCTTCGCCAAGTATTGCGCATTGGCCTGAAACGATTTTCTGACTTCGAGAAACTGCTCGGCACTTTGAATCACCCAACCGGTAGCCAAACCTTGTTTCGACAACTCAGACTTCCACCACGTCTTCGAAAAGAGTTTTTCTGAATGAAGTGTCTGCGAAAACGTAGGCGGCTTTCGCGTTCTACCACGAAACCCTTCGAGTTTCTGCCAGGCGCTTTTGCCCCACCCCCAGGGCTTCAATTCCTCGAATGCGGGCTGCCGGTCGACTTCGCTAAAAGTAGAAACAAACTCCGGCAACTGGCCCCGTAAATCATAGACCTGAGACTGCCAATCGAGCGCCGGAATTCGCGGCAATTCAAGTACATCGTCTTCTTGCGTAAACCACACCATCAGGGGCGCGAGGTCCTCGATCTTGGTCTTCAGTACCTGAGGCAGCGTAGACAGGTCCTTCTCGATTTCGCATTGGGGATTGAAGAAAAAATAATCCGGCACTCGTCCACGCGAACCCCCTGCAATTCTCAGTCGCTCGACAAAATCCTCGGATAAGCCCGCTTCTTTTCGCGACTCGGCTGCAAAAAAGGCACCCCCGCGGGCACGTCTAGGAGTCAGTGGAAAAGGAAGAAGTCGCCGATAAGCTTCCCACTCCGAGACGGAATCACTCCAAAGCTTAAACCACTTTAGCCCATGGGCGACGTGTTTGACTTCGTCGTCATGCACTTCTTTCATCAAACGCGCAGTCGCTTCGTCTCCGGTATCCTGTTCGAGAATCTTTGCGTATTCGAGTGCGAAATCGAGATTCGCCTGCTCGAAAGTCAGGCTCATGCGGGTGACAAAATCGAGAGGAGATTGCATGGTCTTCAGGGTGTTCCAAAAATAGAGATTCAGGGGCGCAGCCCCAAGTTCGACTCCGAGCTCATGCATGCGGTTTAAGTACATTCCCAGGTGACGCTGTTCATCCTGCAGGGTCTTAAAAACCCCCTTTTTAAATTCAAGGGGCGCATCCGGAAATTTAAGAAGCGTATAGGCCATGGTCTCGATTGCAAGCAACTCATGGTTTAAGAAAAAATGTAAAAGTCGACCTCGTCCGGTTGCCTGCTTCAGCTCCGCTCGCTTTGGAAAAGCAAACTTGGTTTGACCGGCAGAAGTTGCCGAAAGCACACCACTTCGTGTGGGCTCCTCAGGAAGGACGATCGCTGCTGGCGAAATACCCCATTCGAGATCGTCAGGGCGCAAATCTGCACCCGACAACTTATCTGTCAGACTGCCGCCTTTAAGAATCGTACTCAGAATTTCCTGAACCTTCACGGCTTAAAAATATCATTTTTTCACAGGTTGATAAAGGCGATTGATGCCATCAAAGGCACCGGTAAACTCGAGATGGTTCACGGGCACCCAAACAAACCCCGGATAGTCTGAGGTAGTATATTCACCTCCGATGATCTCATCGCTACTATCGAGATCGAGGATGTAGTCCATTTCAACCTTACCTTCAACGAAACTCGATGTTCCGGTCACGGGTTTCCACAAAGGCTCATCGAGTTCGTCCGTGTAGTAGAGCGTGGTATGAACTAACACACCATGATCGCCCGCTTCGGGTTGCGCGGAGCCTCGCACAACGGATTGAAATCCATAAGTAGGCTGGTTCCAAATCTCATGGGTGTGTACCCTCTGAATGATGAATGGCATTTTCTTTAGAGCGAGCTCATTCGAAAGAATGACATGAAGGGCCCCTGCATTGATGCTATTGCAGCCCCAGAAGTTACACTGCCTGCCCACCTGATGAGTGCTCACTCCGAAATGAACCGCCGCAAAATAAGCCATAAGCCCCTTGATGTCAGATGAACCAAACGGCACCAAAATTCCATCAGGATTCGTCACCGTAACTGGCTTGGGTTCTGCGTATTGAATCGCCGAAATCGACCAGCCATCACAGATTCCTTGCCAAAATTTGGCATCGGAATTTGCTGAAGTCGAATCCACTTCTGACCGAAGCGGATAATCGTACCTGGCCATGAAAATGTCGTATTTTTCGGAGGGAGCAAGCTGCTCAAGTTGTTGAGGCGACATGGATTGCAAATCCCGCTTCGATGGCGAGTGGTACCCGAAACCTTCATGACCGGGAGAGTTCCACCGGTAATTGATATTTCCCTTGAAATCGGGCCAGTAAGTCTCTGACCACGGCTTCCTGTCCAAAATTCCGCCGAGCGGTAACTTCGAAAAACGATACTCGTACTGATTGTCCATCACCGAAGGATCACTCGATCCATCCCATACCTCGGAACGTGCCTGATGATGAAACAAAAGCATGACCGCCAGAAAAGTAAACATCGCTATGGGTGATAAACTCATATCTGCCCCTCCCGAAATCAAGCTAACAGGAGCGCGATGGATTCAATTGGGACTAAGTTTAAATCAAAGATAAGTTTTAAAATTGAACGGCCACGTCAAATCTAACGCAAAGCTAAACAAAAAGGTGGGCCCGACCTTTATCGCACCCAGGATCGGATTCCTTGCAAAAGCGTCCTTGGCAAATCCACCATTTCTCGAACTTCAGTAAATCGTCCCGATCCTTGATCAGCAATATCCCGCATGGTCTGACGACCGGTCGGATCTTTTCCTATTTTTACTGAATAGACGAAGGGCATTCCCTTGGCGGTATCGACCGGATTTTTTCCTTCGGTATAACGTCCATCACTGACGAGAATGACCCGAGCTTGCGGAAGTTTACTTTGCTCGATCCACGTTCGTGCCGTATTCAAGCCCAGATGAATATTGGTAAATCCACCGGGAGGAATCGACAGCACTCGCTCTACCACCTGCTCGGGAGTGACCTTTTCTTGAAACGTTTTAATCGCATGAATCTGAGAATCAAAGCCGAGGATTGCGAAACTTTCGCTCGGAAGACTGAGCGCAACCACTGCTGCAGTCACGCCGAGAAGCGCGAGCTTTTCGCCCTTCATGCTGAGGCTGGTATCAAGCACCACGACAATGCCATGTTCTTTCTCGAGCCTCAGCTGATAGATGGGCTGGGCATTTCGAATGGCACCCACAGCAGATAACAGGGTTTCCTCGATATCCAGCTCTGCCGAATGAGCCTGCGCGGCAAATCCCGGCAAATCTTCCTGCCCCACATGTATATAACGATAAGGCTTCTGAATCGGGCCTAGGATTTCTCGAGCTCGATCGATTACCTTTCGAATCGCCTTTTCGGATTGCTCGACCTTGGTTTTTGCGTCAAGGTATCCGAGGCGCTGAATATCACGGTAGCGAATGGCAAAATCCCAATCATCTTTTTTAGCTGCTCCGGCATGATCAGTCTGTACATCGAGACCTTCATGCGACGAATTATCTTCTCCTTCGTCATCGGCGATTGAATCGGCCTGAAACACATAGGTTCCTTCGACCATCCGGGTTTTGTCGTTAGGGTCGGTAAAAGGTCTCAGGGCTTTTTTTTTAACCGGGCCTCTACCATGGGCTTAAGCTCGGTTAATAATTCATCGAGCAGATGTCCGTAGGGCTGGTTCGAGAATTTACCCACCTGAAGTTCGATCCGATTGGCGAGAACAGATTTTGCGATATTCCAAAATGACTCGTCCGTCGGATTTTTTTGTCCAGAGAGAACCTGAACCAAAGCAATTGCTGCGCGAACTGAAGCCCCCCGCTTTACTTTTGGATGCTCTCGAGTCAGTCGCGTGAGTACAACAGCCTTTTCGATCCATGAGCTGATAGCACCCTGACTAGTACTCAGGTTCAGTTTTACAATCTCGTTTTCTTCTGTTTCGGTAAGATGACTGATCGAGATCCACTCGAGTCGATCGAGCAGCGCTTCCGACAAAGGCGAAGTAGCCACGAATTCGCGGGGGTTCTGAGTTGCAATCAATGCGAAGCCTTTTTTAGCATCGAGCTCGCCTAAAACAGGAATCTGAATCTTACCGTCATCGAGCGCAGGCAATAATACGTTTTGCACCATCTCGGGCATCCGATTCAGTTCATTGATCAAAAGAATCGCACCCTCTTCCATCGCCAGATAGAGCGGGCCAGGGATAAAACTTTCGCGCGTAAAACCGCGTTCGAGCACCAATTTAGGATCGAACGAGCCGACTAGCTTCTGCTCGGTAAAACGGCCATCGCCATCTACGCGAATGACATTTCGTGAATACTCTTTGGCCACGGTCATGGCGAGAGTGGTTTTACCCACGCCCACGGGGCCCTCGAGAAGAACGTGGCGGCCAGCACCCAGCATCGAATGAATGAGTTCATGCTCACGCGTTCGCCCCACCAACTTCATTAGTTATTTCCTTGTCTCGCTTGGTACATGAAATAAATGATCAACACCATGATGATGACAATTGGAATTTGAAAAAGCGCATACATGGCCCAAGGGCTCTTCTCGACCGGCATATCAAACGAGTCCTTGGAACTTTTAGAATCTGTCTTGGTTTCTTCCGGTTTAGTTTCTGGAGTTTGTTCAGCTGACACTTGCGCCACCCTTCATATTTGCAGGATTGAGTTTTGAATGCTTGATGCTATAGAGAAAATAAATGACCAATCCCACGACCAACCAGATTCCAAAACGAGCCCAGTTCGTCCAACCCAGTTCGGTCATCAGGTATGCGCAACTCGCCAACCCCAAAAGAGGAATCAAACTGAAGTTCTTTTTGAACGTCAACCAGGACAGATAGACCATCCCAATCATGAACGTAAAGTAAGGAATGCGATGTTTATAGACGTCCCAACCGTGGGCAGTCGGATCATCCGGATTTATATTCGAAAAGAAGTTGATCACTCCCTGAGTGTTGAACTTCAGCACCGCGAGGGCGCTTAAGATCATCAGGGCAGGAAAAATATATTTTCCATTTAAGTAAGGGGTATAAAACCGACCCGGAGTCTTAGGACGATGCGGATCCATCGTCAGAACGCCCGCGCAAACCAATACGAACGCACAAAGTGTTCCGATAGAAGTCAGGTCAGTCACTTCGGTCAAATTCATGAAGATACAAGGAATCCCGACCAAAAAACCTGCTACAATCGTCGAAAACCAAGGCGTCTGGTACTTCGGATGAATCGCAGAAAAGATCTTAGGCAACAGACCATCACGACTCATCACCATCCAAATTCTGGGTTGACCCAATTGAAACACCAAGAGAACGGTAAAGAGTGCGATCACCGCACTGACGGATACCACTCCGGCAATCCAATTGATGTGTGCACCGGATGGACCAAAGGCAAATGCCAAGGGATCACCGACCGCAAGCTTGTCGTATTTGACTAGCCCGGTAAGAACCACTGCGACCATGACATAAAGGATGGTGCAAATGACCAGCGAATAAATCATGGCTTTCGGCAGATCGCGCTGCGGGTCTTTACATTCCTCGGCCGTAGTCGAGATCGCATCGAAGCCGATGTAGGCGAAAAATACGCCAGACACCCCCTTTAATACGCCTTTTACCCCATTCGGAGCAAACGGATGCCAGTTTTCTGGGCGCACGTAGAGTGAACCGAGACCGATTACCAAGAGCAGCACCGCCACCTTGATCATGACCATGATATTGTTCACGCGCTTGGATTCTTGAATACCAATATACACAACCCAGGTGACCAGAACGGTCGCAAGAACCGCCGGGACGTGGCAAATGAGATGGAAACCAAAAAGTTGGGGAGCATCCATCCAGGCGTGGTAACCGAGAATGGCGCCATCCGAAGCACCCTTCGCTCCGAGATCAGCCATGGCGACTCCGCTCGATAATAATCCCTGCACTTGGTCGAATCCACGCGATGCAGAAAGAAGATCGGTGGTGACATAAGCAGGAAGATGAATTCCGTATCCGGCGAGCATGGCCGTAAAATAATCGCCCCAAGAAATGGCAACGGCGATATTTCCGATCGCGTATTCCATGAGCAGATCCCACCCAATGACCCAGGCCAGAAATTCACCGAGCGAGGCGTAGGCATAGGTATAAGCACTTCCTGCTACCGGAATGCTCGAGGCAAACTCGGCATAACAAAATGCCGAAAATGCGCAAGCAATTGCGGTAAATACGAACAAGAAGACCACTGCAGGTCCGCCGTCCGCGGCGGCAGTTCCGATGGTCGAGAAAATTCCAGCGCCGATGACGGCAGCGATTCCGAGTGCGGTCAGATCCCAAACTCCAAGCGTACGTTTTAGTCCGGTACCCTGTGAATGGTTTGCATTGATATCAAGCGAGGCCTCGGCCAAAATATGGTCGACGGATTTTTTTCTGAATAGCACTTTCCAGTTCATGAACTTGACGCTCTCCTTTATAAAGGTATGATCTTTAGATAACTTAGTGTTGAATATGAAAAAAGTCCAACCAATCTGGTCACCAAGGAGAAACCCGTGAGCATTTTTAGAAAGAAATCCCTGAGTCTTTTGAAAGCTGAAGCAACAGCTGAAGGCGCACACACCCTGAAAAGAACACTCGGCTCGGGAGCCCTCTTAGGATTGGGAATCGGCGCCATCATCGGTGCGGGTATTTTCGTTCGAACCGCATCTGCTGCCGGAAACTATGCCGGACCGGGCGTCATGTGGTCTTACATCATCGCAGGACTGGGCTGTGTTTTCGCGGGACTTTGCTACGTAGAGTTTGCAACGATGATTCCGATCGCAGGATCGGCCTACACCTACTCTTACGCCACCATGGGCGAAATGATTGCTTGGATCATCGGATGGGATTTGGTTCTCGAGTACGCACTCGGCGCCGCCACCGTTGCTATCGCTTGGTCTGAGTATCTGAACAAGCTCTGCCAAACTTTTTTTGGATTCACCATCCCTTACGCGCTTTGCCACTCACCCTTTCAGGCATCGCTAGCGACCGGCGAGCATGGGTTCATCAACATACCCGCAATGGGAATTCTAGCCATTTTGAGCTGGATTCTGATCAAAGGAACCAAAGAATCATCGAACCTCAATAACGTCATCGTGGTCATTAAAGTAGCAATCGTTCTAGCGTTCATCTGCCTGGGCTGGAAATTCATCAACCCGGCCAACCACGCCATGATTGTTCCTCCAAACGAAGGTGGCCATGCCTTTGGTTGGCAGGGAGTTTTCCGCGGTGCCGCAATCGTATTCTTCGCCTACATCGGTTTCGATGCTGTCTCAACTGCAGCTCAAGAAGCAAAGGACCCACAAAAGGGCATGCCGATCGGAATGTTGGGCTCACTGGCCCTGTGTACCGGCCTCTACGTGCTCTTTTCGTACGTTCTTACCGGAATTACCAACTATAAAGAATTCAGCAGCACTGGCCCGGGACATGAAGCGGCCGTTGCCTATGCGATTTCGACCAATATGCCAGGCTATGAATGGTTCAGCGGCTTAATTACGGTTGCGATCCTTGCCGGATTCTCTTCGGTCATTCTCGTGCTCTTGCTCGGGCAAGCACGCGTGTTTTTCTCGATGGCCCATGACGGTCTATTGCCAAAAGTGTTTGCAGAAGTTCACCCTAAATACCGAACTCCAGCAAAAGCGAACATCCTTCTGTTTTTGTTTTGCGCGGTTTTCGCAGGAATCATTCCGGGCGATATCGTCGGCGAAATGACCAGTATCGGAACCCTGTTTGCATTCGTACTCGTTTCTGCCGGCATTATCGTCATGAGACGTACGGATCCGAATCACGAGCGTCCGTTTAAAACTCCATTCGTACCCCTTGTTCCACTTTTGGGTATGGGAGTATGTTTCTTCATGATCTATCACCTGGGCTGGGAAAACTGGGCCCGATTGATCGTGTGGCTCGGTATCGGAATGATTGTCTACTTCGGCTATAGCAAAAAGCATTCGAAGTTGAATCAAGCCTAAAACTGTACATTGAAAACAGCCCATGACGGATAAAACTCAAAAACAGTCCTACTTTTCTAATCAATGCGGAAAGTGCCGGACTGGAGAAATCTTCTCGTATTTTCTCTTATTCAATCGCAAGTGCTCTCATTGCGGACACTTGTTCGAGAAGGAGGAAGGGCATTATCTGGGTGCAATGATCATTGCGTACCTGATCAGCTCACTGATGGCGCTTCCGATCCTGCTCCTTGCCGTTTTTAAGTATGAGACCGACTTTCCGGTGGCCATGGGGCTTACGGTTCTCGAAATCCTCATTACGGGTCCTATTTTTTACCGGTATTCAAAACTCGTTTGGATTCACGCAGAGGAACGTTTTACGGATTACCTGCATGAAGAAAAGAAGAAATGAGCCTAGGTAGACCGGCTTTATTTAATTGAATTCATTGAAAATCAGATTCTTTATCAGTTGACCTTTTTGGTCTTGAATTATAAGCCTAAAATCAGTATCATTCGCGCATGTTTAAACCCATGCTTTTTGCCGTCGTAGCCTTCGTTTCAATCCATGCTCAATCCGCCTTAGCACAAAGCTCTGAGTGGAAAGACGAAAATAGCCCCGCAACTGTAAAAGACGTAGAAGACGCTGCCCGACGCTACAGCAATGACGGCACCACTGTCGTAAATAAAATCACCATTCACTATCAGGCCACTACCGCTTCGCATACGCCAACCGATGTTAGTTTCGATTCGTCAGGCAAAAGCTGCGACATCAAAGTCTTCGATGCCTACGTGTGCTCGGCTCCCAAAAAACGCTGTGCCTATTTTGAAAAAGTAAGAAAGAATTCAATGGATCAGGGACACAAAGTAACCGTCAGTTACGACCATGGTTATTGTTCGATCAAAGACGAGCCCTAATCGCTCAAAATCACACCCGAGTTCACGCGCCATCTATTGACTCATTCTCATTTTAAAAAACTCAGGGGAACCATCCGCAGGCTTTTAAGCCGAGGACGTTCCCCTGAGTCTTTTAAAATGAGAATAAGCCAGTAGAAATACTATTAACTACATCTTAGTACATTCGACTGAATCATAAGAACTTTGATTAAAATCATCAAAGTAACGAACGACATACTTGCCATGAGCTTCTGCAATAATGCCGATCGACGAATCTTGGTTGAACATATTTGCAATAGGTCCGTTTTCAAAAGACTTAGTGAATTCGCCATACTTCGCAATCGTCTGGGTCGATTTATGCGCTAAATACGTTCCAGTGGTCGTGTCGTTGGTCCAATTTCCATCAATATAATAACTGATGGTTACAGTAGTTCCATCCACAGTAAGAACAAAGTTCTTGCGCGTAGAGGTCGCCTTCGTATCTTTGGCTTGAAAAGCACCACATTTTAAAGAATATGCTTCGGCTTGGGCCTGAGTCACCCGCGCGAATTGCATCAGAACTGCTACAGATAAAATAACTGCTTTCATTTTACTTCCTTCTGGCATTGCTGCCAATAAAAAGGGATTAAGAGAAACTTTCTCTTAACCCCCCATGATTAAATCAAACTAAAATCAAATCAATTAGTGTTTACGAATTGATTTACAAGCGTTGTGAAGCTTTTTGTAATCGGCAATGGTTTTGTAGGCATAGGTAGTTCCGTCATTCTCAGGAACGATACCCCAGATATTGCTGGATTCGCCGCCAACGAGATAAACTTTTCCATCACGTTTTTGCAAGAAAACAGCCACTTCATGGTACTTGGTATTCTTACCTTGCTGCCAATCTGCGCTAAAGCAAGAATTGATCTGGAAATCAACGACGTCGTAAGAAGTATGAACCACTCCGCCGATACCATCACGGCTGTTGGCGCCCCAGGCTTGAAACAATCCAGCTTTATTTCGAGCAGCATTCACCACTGCAGAATAGTTATTATTTACAGATTTGTATTCAACTACGTTGTCCATGAGCTTCTGAGTGCGAACTGTATGGCAATCATCGCCAAACGGAGATGAATACGCTACCCAAAGGTCGCCATTTGATTTGTAATAAACGTGAGCCGCATCGCGAGGATTAGTGGCTTCCGAGAAATCGTCAACCGAGTAAGCAATCGGACACGCTTTTGAAGGATTGTTCTTCAGAGACACGAAGAGAGTTCCTGCATCTTTGAATTGGCCGGTTTGTTTATTGAATTTCTTGGCAAGCAGGTAGTAATTTCCACCGTCAGATGCACGAGTGACTTCACGACACTCTGCCCAAGCAGAACCTTTAACTGGAGATTGAGGAATATTTGCTCTGATTTTATTACAATCTACAGCGAATGCAGAACTAGCACCTGCGAGAGACAATACAGAAACGAGAAGATAATTCTTAAATGACATGACGGAGAACTCCTTTGATACTTTTTCACGATTGACTAACAACTGCGTCGGAATTTAGGAGCGAAACCACAAAGTGTCAAACAGGCGTAAGAACACTTTCACTTAAGTGTTCACTGAGTTTTTCTCACTCAGAGTACATAGGACGAACTGATCAGGTGCTGAATGAATAGCGTTTTACTATAGTGTCATTATTGACAAAAGCATTGCGATACAACACTATAAACGCAGCTTGATGCCTCGTTTTTTCTTTTTTTCTGCATTGCTCTTTTTGTCCGCTCTTCCGTGCCAGGCAAATTTCTGCACGATCATTACTACGCCCATTCAAGAAGCCGCAAAGAACTTCGTCGTAGCCCAGTTTCCCGAGCTGCAGACACTAACTCACGAAGAAAAAACAGTAGCCACCTGGATCACGATTCAACTCATCGAATACGCATCCGTTTTCAAGTACCAAAAAGCTGAAGTCGAAAATGCCTTGGTCTTATTCCTTCAAAAATCAACCCCAGAAGACAAAATCGAATTGGTAAAACTCTATTTTGAACCCCACCACTCGAACTATGAATTCTTAATGTCATCCAACGATACCCGGGAGTTTGTGGTCCGATATCAACAAATGCTGGACGACAAAATGCCCTTTCAGAAAGGGGCTGGGTGGAACGGAAATATCTTTCGTTTGATGAAGACCGTCGTAAAAATTTACCAGACGCATTTATAATCACTCCAGCACCCGTAAGGTGGCGAAGCCACACTTACTGAGTGCCTTGGCCTAAACACTCCATCTGCCTACAAGCAGCAAAGCTGCATTGTGGCAGCCTTATACTAGTGAAAAAAGAGCGGGGAACCCTTCAAGTTTGAACCCGTTGACTTGAAGAATAACCCGCTCTGTTTTTTTACTACTACTTCTAAAACCATTTCAGAGGCTTACTGACAGCCTAGCACTAACCTTTAAGCATACCGCCTGATCAAACCGACCAGGATACCTTGAATCTCGAAGCGATCGTGCTTGCCTACCGGTATCACTGGATAATTAGGATTTGCCGGATGCAGTTCGACATTGCCTTTGGTCTTCATGAATTTCTTAAGCGTTGCTTCGCCATTTAAAAGCGCCGCGACCGTATCGCCCACTTTGGCCTGAGTTCCGCGCCTAAGCACCACCCAATCGTTAGGAAAAATACCTTCGTCGATCATCGAGTCGCCTCGAACCGTAAGAGCATAAAACTGTTCAGCCAATTGCTCGGGCGTAACCGATTCTTTAACCTTCGCAAACAAATCAAGCGGCAAAGAAACTGATTGAGCATCAGGATAAACCTCAATCGGATAACCTGCCGCAATGGTACCGAGCATAGGTACATTCCATCTGCTTTCGGGAACTTGCGGAACTAAATGCGGAGAGGATTGCTGGGATTGTCGATGGAGGTCGACATCAACCCCCTCCGCATGGATTGAAGCCAGAAATTTTTTGGACCGCCCCGTCCATTGAAGCGCTCGGCTTTCGCGGGCGTCTCCGCGTTTCAAAAAACCTTTTTTCTCGAGCGCTTCAATGTGCTGTTGAATGGTTGCGGGCGATGAAAGTCCTAATCCCTCTGCGATTTCTCGCCTTGAGGGCATAGTGTGAAATTGGCCTAAATACCGCTCAATCCACTCTAAAATCAAAATTTGTTTGGGCGTTAAATTTGCCATCTCTAAAAACAGACTACCGAACACTTACCGAACGGTCAATGAAAATCATCACTTTTTTTTTAATCTTCTCGCCAAGCCCTAAACCGAGGAGTTATGCTCTTGGTCATCATCATGCCTAAGCCCAAAGCATTTACACTCGTCATCGATTTCGAAACCGCCAATGTAGCCAGCACCAGTGCTTGCGCGCTCGGCTTGGTCGTTCTCGACGAATACAAAATCATTCACACGGAATGTTTTATGATCCGCCCTCCCACCCAGTTCTTTGCGTTTACCCATATCCATGGCCTGACCTGGAATGACGTTAAGGACGCACCCACCTTCGGCGAGATCTGGAAATCAAAACTCGAGAAATGGTTTGATCAATCAAGTAAACTCGTGGCCCATAATATCGGTTTTGATTTTCGGGTACTCACCAACACTGCCCTTCATTATGGAATCGAACTCAAGCCCATCCGTCGCGAATGCACCGTAAAGATCAGCAAGAATGATCTGAGAATTTATCCTGCCAATCTAAAAAGTGTCAGTGACCACTTGGGAATCGAATTGAACCATCACGAGGCGATGTCAGACGCGATGGCATCTGCCTATATTTACATTCATGCAAAGACGGGCGAAAAACCTTGGCAGCAGAAGTCGTTGTTTGAACCGAAATCGAACCCGTCGCAACTGGATTCTGATATTTACTAGGCCATTTCAGGTGCCTTGTCCTGGTGCAAAGCCACTTTGTGGCAACCTTATACTCTTAATAAATTCGCTTACCCAAAGCCGACGCAATCAACTCGAGTCCGATTTCTACGGTTACATTCTGTTCAGAGCTTGAGCGCTTGTCATTCAACACGGCCGGATCGACATAACCCAGTCGCGGATTGATCTCGACTAGATCCATACCCACCAGTGCGCCGGAAGTAGCACAAAACTCAGCGATATAGTGAGCTTCACGGTAGTTCAACCCTCCCCGTACCTTGGTGCCGGTACTCGGGGCAAAATGGGGATCAATCGCATCAATATCGTAACTGAGGTGCAAAGGGCGCTCGCCGTTCTTGAAAAGGATCTTTTTGGCCTGCTCCATGACTTCGCCGATTCCATAGCGATCGATCTCGGTCATTGAAAAAACATTTACTCCCCATGATTTCATCAAACTTCTCTCTTCAGGATCGATCGAGCGAATTCCTACCAATACCAATTGCTCGGGCGAGAGAAAATTCTTAAGCCAATCAAAACTTGGAATCGAATAACGTTTCATGAAACCCGAAAGAAATGAAAGAGGCATACCGTGAATGTTTCCGCTCGGTGAAGTCTCGGGAGTGTTAAAATCGCCATGAGCATCGACCCAAATGACTCCTAGCTCGGGCCTCGCGAGCAAGGCGCCTCCGATTGATCCGATAGCGACACTATGATCTCCGCCGAGAGTCAGAGTAAATGAATTTTCGAGATTGGACGCTTTCGTAAAGACAGCGAGATCTCGACAGGCCTCACCCAGCTCCTTCGGAAATTTGATATTCAGTCCATGTTGGTGGGCAGGAATATCTCCTTGCGGCGAATCCCACCTTAAGTCGTGCACATCGACTTCAAGCACTTTACCCACCTTCCAGCCCAGTGCCTCGACCTGGGCAATCAAGCCGTTCTTAAGAAGAATCTCGGGCGCTTCGTCCACCCCCTCTAGTCCCTGCCCCAAAGCAACTGGAGCCTGAATAATATTTAAGCAGTTCTGATTTAAAAATTTGGAAGGATGAGCACTCATGCTCTTAGACTATCACCTGTTCAATCTGATTTTGCAAACCCGACAATGGTTTAGGTAGATTGATTCCTTGCAGTGTATAAGGAAGCCGAAGTTTGACATGAAAAACCTTATCCAAATTGTCTGGATTCTAACGCTTACTCTCTTCACTGCAACCCCTCCTGCATTGGGCTCAACCCCATTATCGTCCATTGAGCCTCAGTGCGATCAAGCCGTTCTGAACGCACAGGCACGGTATATCCAGCTGAATGAGGAAAAAAAATCTAACCACGAAATCAACCAGCTACAAAAGGACATCAAATACTGGCGAAACGTTGCGAAAAACGGAAAGTCGGGAGAAGAAGCCAAGCGCTCACTTTGGACACTCGAACTGCAGTCAATGCTCGACATGGACCGCACTTATGATGTTTATAAAAACTATCGCCCGCTCTTTTATGATGTAAAATTGGCTTACAATATTGCGCTTCAAGAGCTCGATCTTCTCGAAACATTCGCAGGCAATCTCGACCTCGAGCTCGATTTAGAAAATAATCTGAAAATACTGACGTTCAATATCGATGAATACGAATCGGTTCAGTCGATGATGCTTAAATACCAGACCAATGGCATCACTCCTCCTTCAGGTTTATCAAGAACTGAAAAAGAGAAGTATCAACAGCGAGGAAAACGGGCAGCGGATGCCTTACAACTTCTTTCTCAAAAAAATCTCATGAAAGAGTTTTTGGGAATTACCGACGACGCAAGTTTTGATCGGCAAATATTGAAGCTTGATCCCACAGCTAAGGAAGTTAAGGAATTTTTAAAACGATTTCCAAAAACAGCGCGCTGGAAACTCATGGCGAATCTTAGAGAAGAACGTAAGCGAGGCCTACTGAGAATGGTTCCTCGGGCCTCTGTCGCAAAGGCGCTCCGCCTGGTCATCACCAAAACCCCGGGATTAGGGCAAGTTCCTTGGGTTCGAGAAGACCTTTATGCCATTCTTCTCGAATTCGACGATCGTTTCAGCTATACGGTTTATTTTCCATCGATAGTCGAAATCGCCACGTCCGAAATCAGCGATGTTCTCAAAGCCAAGAAGCTCGACCTCTTGAATGCAAATTCCGATAATAACGAGTTCATGATTTCTTTTTTTCGAAGTGTTGATCCTGAAATCTGGCAACACATGAAGATTGCAGCCAAAACACAAATGAGTGGCTCGACTGTCATCTACGATCAAATGATCGCAGCCGAAAAAATCGGATTAAAGATGAAACGCCTTTCGATCTACGGCCCCCCGCCAATCATCATTACCTACCTCAAACTGGCTGCGGCGGCATCGACTGTCGGTATACTCTGGTATTTTAAAAATCACCCTTTGCCGATCAAACTGGGCATTCATCATTCAAACCTACCTTCACGGAACATCGCCTCTGAAGAGAATACCTTGGATGGACTCTTCGGAAAAGATGCACACGGGTGGCCGACCGCGTGGGACGAAGCCAAGGTGGATCAGACGCTTGACGCATTGGAATTGGCAGTAGAACTCAAATCAACGCTTCTCCTTTGAAGAAGTACTTATTCCGTCAGACTTCATAACGATTTTTCAAAAAACAAATAGAATGTTTGCAGAGACTCCATTAAGCTGCGGCCAGAAATTGAATACGAATCAAAATCGCCGATGGGCCCTTGGAGATCTTATGAAAAAATTATTACCCCTTTCATTCTTACTGGTATCGATGACTGCATCTGCGGCTACTCAATGGAACTGTCCGTTTAGTCCAGGCGGAAAAGAAGATGGCGGCACGCCTGCAAAATTAGTCACACTTACGCTTCTGACTGGAACCACCGCGTGGATTACCACTGAACAAGGATTGAATTTTGAATTGATCTATAACCCCGACGGAAGAAGCACCCAGACTGATTCGTGGCAATTTGCGGGCGCTGACGAAGCCGTATCCCGTCAGGTATCAGGAAGCTTTGGCGGCATCACTATCAGTAAAGCAATCGTCATGATCGCAAAGAGCTTGTATGAAGGAAAACCAGGCTCAATTCGAGTGGGCACCCGCACCGATCAAAATGAAGTCAACTCCTGGTATGCCTGCACCGGCGGAAAATCAGTTCGTACCACAGGATTTCTTCCGGCACCTTCAGTCGTAAAATCTACCGCGGAAGGCAGAAAGTGCACACTCAATGTCGCCGAAAGTACTGCTGCTGATGGTCGCCAAAAGTTTTGGTCGCCCTTCACTCTGGTTTCATTGACTCCGTACGAAATGGTTCTTGCGTTGAATGTATCTTTTGCTGATGCGGGAGTATTTTATCTCACTGGTCAAAATGGAAATTTTAAAGGACGGTATGCTTCAGACTCGCACCGTTTAAACAGCGTGATGTCGGTCTTCGATGCTACAGGAACTTTTTCGGGAGATGATGACACCGGCAGCGCCCAAGTCATTGTAGACGCCAGCGTTCAAGCCGGGCAAGCAGGTAAAATGGCAATTTATTCGACGAAGAACGGGGCCGCCGCCACCACCCTCTATGATTGTGAAGCAGGCACGTAAGCGCTCTCAGTTCGAAGATAAGGTGTAAAATCGGGTCATTTCAGACACACTTGTAGGCAATTCTTTAGCGCTTATAATTAAAGGAGATGAATGAATCTCTTCGAGCGCCAAAAAACATAACGTACTTAATCGCATCTTTGCTGGTGCTGATGACTTCATCTGCGTGCTCGCTGAAAATCAGCGGCAGTCCCGCTGCTTCAGTCACCGCGACTACTTCGGATGCAACTCCAACCGCAACTCCGGCTCCTACTGCAACACCCACACCGACTCCGACACCTACGCCTACTCCTACTCCTACAGCAACACCGAGCCCGACGCCGGTTGCCACCATTATCGACTCGATCGCAGCCCCAGCTGTAGCTTATAGCCTTAGAAAATTGAGCGCCGACTATTTCGATGGCGCCATAGTCGTGGTCCGCTCGAGTGACAGTCAAACATTAGGAATCGGTTTTGATGCCTACGGCAATCTCGATACCGACACGCTTACTACATTTTGCGGCGCCAATACTTGCACAGTCTCGAGATGGCTGGATCAAAGCTCAAACAGCGCAGATTTGGTTCAATCCGCCCCGGGAAGTCGCCCGGTGATCGTAGACGCGGGAACGCTCGTTACCTCAAGCAATGGATTACCAGCGATCAAGTTCCTTAATCAATCCTTGAACAACATGGGAGCTCAAATTACAACGGGAGACGCTCCTTTCGCGATCAACTCAGTCATGACGGTTACCGGTGGTTTCACTTGGTCGAACGCTGTGGGATGGGGAACCGACCAAAATGACCCGGTTTCGTTCATTGGACTCGGCGTCATCGGAACAAGCTTGATCAATAGCCCCTTTTACCCTTTCTTGATGGGTGGTGTGACAGGAAACGAAACTGCCGCGATCACCTATGATTTCGCTGGCGGATCCGTACTCAGTGGCAGTAGTACTTGGGTAAATGGCACTGCTCAGGACACTTCAGTACCTGATGGAGATTGGACTCCGAATATTCCAGCAGCTTTTAGCGGCCTAGGACTGTATGTCGGGGATATTCCAGGAGGTGGCGGTGCCTTTACCGGCACTATTTCTGAAATCATCATCAAGCAATCAGAAATTGATAATATGGACCGCACTACCTTAGAGAGCGACCAGTATAACTACTACGGAATTGCTCACTAATTTGCAATAATTCCACTCAAGTACCATCAAAATTCTGCCGATAAGTCGGTATGCTCGCGCTTCAGAAAAACATCCACGACGTTCGCCTCAGACTCTTTCAAGCAGCGACGATTGTCTTTCTGGCAGCTCCTACTTTGTGAACTCTCTTACTATCTCATTTGCGGCAAAACCAACGAATCCTTGCCGTCGAGTCTTGCCATGATTTTCGCGACGCTTTTGAATTACGGCATTTACTCCCGCTCAAAAAACCTAGAGAGGTCACTGGCGTTTACCTCTTTCGTCCAGCTCTTCTGTTTTTCTTGGGGTGTGGTTGCGGCAGGCAGCCTCAGTCCAGAGCACATTGTGTACCTTCCGCTATTTCCGGTCATCAATGGTTTTATTTTTGGAAAACGCGGAGCGATTTTTTCCGCAATCTATGGTTCATTGCTTTGCCTGGGCGTATTTTTTATTCATCAGAAGCAAGCCGTACTTTGCTTTCAGGCCATTAGCTCGACTTTCTTCAGCGCCTTTATGGTCACCCTTTATGAGTTGGCAAGAAAGAGCTCGGAAGCAAAAATGCTAGAATCGGAAAAAAAGCTTGAACTCGCTTTAGCCATCGCGAAAGAAAAAGAGACGGCGTACCGCGAAGTCTTTGAGAATGTTCCGGTTGGCTTGTGCGAACTGAACACGTCGTTTCATTTTGCAAATTTCAATCCGGCACTTTCAAAGATGCTGGGATATTCCCGTGAAGAACTAATGAAACTCACGATGCCAGAAATTACCCACCCAGACGATATCAAGCACTCTAAAACTGCAGCGGTCAAGGCAATGAATCCATCTGAAGGAATTACCCGCCATCAAAAACGCTATTTTCATAAATCAGGAAGAATCGTCTGGGTCAGAGTGACTGCACATCGATTAAAAAACCATGAAAATGGCGAGGCTAAAATTACCGGAATGGTAGAAGACATTACGGATGAACTGAGACTCATTCATGAAGAAGAAGCCCATCGCACTGAGGCCATGAAAGCGGCGGCTCGTTTTTCTACCATGTTCGAATCGACGCCCAACCCGATTTTAGTCTTTGGCAAGGACGGCATCCTGGATTGCAATCTTGCTGCCATTCGAATTCTCGGAGCGCCTGATAAAAATTCTGTCTTATCGAAACACCCTGCAGTTTTCTCTCCGGAAATTCAACCGGATGGCAGAACGTCCGGCGAAAAGGCCGTCGAAATGGACGCGCTTGCGCAAAAGCACGGAAAACACCAATTCGAATGGACTCACAAGAAATTTGACGGCACGGAGTTTCCGGCAGAAGTCACGCTTTCACCTATCGACTGGAATGACGAAAAGGCACTCCTGGTTCTTTGGAATGATTTAACCGAGAAAAAACAGCGCGACATGCAGATCGTTCAGACTTCGAAACTCGCCAGCCTCGGAGAAATGGCAGCGGGGATCGCCCACGAGATCAACAATCCACTCGCGATCATCTCAGGATCGGTCGGCTTACTTAAAAAATACATTGACCAACCCGAAAAGCTGACTTCAAAAATCGAGAGCATCGAAAAATCTTCAGATAGGATCTCGAAAATTGTCACAGGACTAAGAAAGTTCTCGCGCTCTGGAGATTCCACTCAGCGTCAGTTGCTTCCGGTTCAAAACATCGTAAACGAAGTACTGATTCTCACTGAAGCAAAATCCAAACGGCATCACACCTCGGTTCATTTCGAATGCCAATCCGATGCGAAGATCCATTGCGACGAAGTCGAGATCGAGCAGGTTTTGGTGAATCTGATCAATAATGCGATTGATGCAGTAAAAAAGCGCGATGAAAAATGGGTCAAAATCAAGCTCTTCACTGACGAGCGCGAAGTGGTCCTTCAGGTCATCGATTCGGGCCTAGGCATACCGGAAAAAATCAGGACCAAGATCTTCGACCCGTTTTTTACCACCAAGATTACCGGAGAAGGTACCGGAATTGGCCTCTCGATCACCAAGGGCATCCTCGACGAGCACAAGGCCAGCATCAAGGTTCTTTCACACCTTCCTAACACCTGTTTTGAAATCCGCTTTCCGATAAATGCGGAAAGCAAGACTGCGGCTTGATCAATTCGTCCGGCTCCCCAGAAACTCATGCCAGAACACGGTGTACCCCATCAGGATTACGCCGACGAGAAGCAAAAAGCCGATGCCGATCTTCAGTACTTTCATAGACCTCTTCATTTTGGCGGGCATGCCCGACGAAAGCAATGGCGAAAACCAACCGAGTTCTATACACTCATCCCCATGCTTCACATCCGTTCCCTGACCAAAAGCTTCGGAGCAAAATTGCTCTTCGAAAACAGTGAAGTCCATTTGGGCGAACACACCAAGGTGGCACTGATCGGCCCCAATGGCGCCGGAAAAAGTACACTGATTAAGATGATTCTGGGCGAAGACCATTGGGACACGGGCGACATCGTCCTTCGCAAGCACCTGAAGATCGGACATTTGGCACAGGAGCTTCCTAAATTCGAGAACCGTACCATCTTCGAAGAGGCCATCCGCCTGGATGGTAGACGCGAAGAATTGATTCAGGCAAAGAAGGACATGGAGGCCACCCTCGCCTCCGATGCGTCTGAAGAGAATCTCGATGTCTATTCTCAGATTGTCGAAGAACTCGATGCGGTGGATGAGCACACTCTGCCTTCGAGAGCCGAGCGAATCCTCGAAGGAATTGGTTTCGAAAAGAAAGATTTTACCCGTTCGCTTGAAGAATTAAGCGGTGGCTGGCTGATGCGAGTGGCTCTGGCACGCATTCTTCTCATGCAACCCGACCTTTTGATTCTCGATGAGCCCACCAATCACCTCGACCTCGAGTCGGTACTTTGGCTAGAAGAATTCCTAAAAAATTATCGCGGCTCGATCATTCTCGTCAGTCACGATCGTACGTTCGTAAACCGACTCGTTGATGCCGTCTGGGAAATCGACCAGCGCAAGATCAACCCATATAAAGGCAACCTTGATTCCTATGTGATTCAAAAACAAGAACGCCTGAAAGTCATGGAAGCCCAGTACGCAGGGCAACAGGCACGCGTCGCCGAAATCCGCGCTTTTGTCGATCGCTTCGGTGCCAAGGCCACCAAAGCCAGACAAGCCCAAAGCCGGTTAAAACAGCTCGAAAAAATCGAAGCCGAAATGATCGAGCTGCCGGACTCACAGAGCCATGTCCAATTTTCGTTTCCGCCCTGCACCCCGAGCGGAAAAGAAGTGCTCACGATCAAGAATGCGGGAATGCGTTTTGGCGAAAAAACCGTGTTTTCAAAATTCGACTGGATCCTGCAGCGCGGTTCGCGTGTAGCCATTGTCGGGGTAAACGGTGCGGGTAAAACCACCCTCCTTAAAGCACTATCGCAGTCACTTCCCTTTTCAGAAGGCTCGATCAAAGTCGGCCACCAGGTACAAATTGGCTATTACTCGCAATTGCAAGCCGAGACCCTAGATCTTGAACACACGATTTTTGAAGAACTCGAATTGACAGCACCCCACCCTGACGATTTCACAAATTCGCGGCGTTGCCGGCGCCTTTCTTTTTTCAGGAGACGCGGTAAACAAAAAAATCAAGGTACTGTCGGGTGGCGAGAAAGCTCGCGTGGCGCTCGCAAAACTATTGCTTCTGCCAAATAACTTCCTGCTACTCGATGAGCCGACCAACCATCTTGATTCGGATTCACGAGAAGTCCTGCTTCAGGCCCTGATGAATTATCCGGGAACCCTGTGTCTGGTTTCACATGATCGCGACTTTGTTGCACCCTTGGTCGATCAATTACTCGAGGTTCAGGATCAGAGGATCACACCACTCGTCCTAACCTATGAAGAATACCTCTCGAAGAAAGTCCAAGAGACCAAACTTCGAATGAAGTCGAGTCAGGGCAATCCGAAACAAGGCAACATGAAGTCGGTGACCCAAAACGCCCTGAGCGAAAAGGAAGTCAACGAGAGTGATGGAAATTCGAAGCCCTCGAACAACCAACGCCGCTATTGGGAAAAAGAACTGAAGAAGATCGAAGCCGAGATTCAGGTTCTTGATCAAAAACAGGCAGTCATCAATCAAAGACTCTCGGAAGAAGACTTTTCTAGCAATCCAGCTCAACTCAACGAGTTGATTCAGGAACAAACGGCAAACCAAAGCCTGCTCGACCAGAAGATGAATCGCTGGGAAGAACTCGGGGTCTTACTTTCGTAGCCCCTGCCCCCGTAATTACTACATAAAGTTTATTGATCATTTCTATCAGGTATGATATGCTCCGCCTCCAGACAGATTTTCTGTCTCAACACAAAGGCGGTAGTGAATGGAATTGAAATTTGACCTCGCACACCATGCAAAGACTAGAATTTTCAAAAATCCTTATTTTCAGCTGAATGAAGAGCAAATTGATCCATCTGCGACATCCACTTTTGTTAACAACTGGTCGTTGATTACCCGAACTTTAGGCTTGGGTGTTCTCTCTCTGACCGGGCTGATTGCCCGGACTGCCAACCAGGAAATCAATCTCACCAAACAAAAACACCTCGAAAAACTTCTCCAAAACCTGGCTCCTCAATCGATCGATGAACTGGGAATGATGCGCGGCGGAGAAATGATTCATCACCGCATGTTCGAAGAGCAGTGCCGCCGAATCGGCACCCCGATCCTTCCCGGCTTTGACGGATTTTTTCCTGAAATCCTCAAGCTCCGCGAAGATCTCTTAACTAGTTTCAATGATATTACGCAAGGACTCGTCATGATGACCATTGTTGGGTCGATTCTGACTGATATTTTCCTGATGCAACGAAAAATTCTGATCGCGGCAGGTGCAAAAAATAGCGATTTAATCTATACTAACCTGCATATTGATGTCGAACTGGACCATATACGCGAATCAGACCAGTTCGTCGCGCAGTACCTCCTTGATTATCCTCATGAAGCCGAACGAATTATCGTCGCAGCAGAACGGTATTGCGAAACCTGGGATCACTGCCTAGCCCGGCTATGGCAAATATCGTGTGGCAAAACAACTGCTGTAAACCTGCCACACTCAAATGTAATGTAGGAAATGCGTAAGGAAAATATTGTGAAGTGCACTAAAAAAACCAGTCGTAGTAAATTTGTTGAACCCGCAACCCGCCCGGTCATCCAGGCGTTGATTGAAAGCTTTCAAACCGAGCTGAGCACGCTCATGAACAGTGCCCGAGCGGCTTACGAAGAAGCCACTCACGAAGAGTCGCAATCCGAAGACAAGCACGACACTCGTGCGATTGAAGCTTCTTATCTGGCCGCAGGCCAAGTCGCACGTGCGATGGAACTCGAAAGAATCATTTCTGAGTACAAGGGTTACCTTGAGACTTCCCACAAGAGCAAAAATAAAGTAGGTCCTGGAGCTCTCGCTGAGCTCGAGACCAATGGCAAAACCATTTGTACCTTTTTCGCCCGTCAGGGTGGCGGAACCAAAGTGACCGTAAATGGAAAAACCATCATCGTTACGACTCCGATGTCTCCACTGGGTGAAGCCCTCATCGATTCTGAAGAAGATGATGAAGTGTTTGTGGATACCCACAACGGACCTCGCAGCTATACGGTTCAAAGCCTGCAATAAATAATGATTCAGCGCCAAATCATTGCGATCGGCGATAATGGATTTCGCAAGGATCCTTCGATTCACGGGCTGAACCGTTTTATCCTGAGCCGTACTCAAAAACCGCAACCTAGGATTTGCGTGATTCCCACTGCATCGGGCGACCAAGAAAGTTACGTGGATGACTTTTTCAAAGTCTTTCAAAGCTATGACTGCCGACTCAGCCAACTCAGTCTGTTTCGCGGCGAGACCGAGCACATTGAAGACCTCATTCTCTCTCAGGATATTCTTTACATTACGGGTGGAAACACCCGAAACCTGCTGACGCTTTGGAAAGACTGGGGCGTCGATCACTTTATCCGAAAAGCTTATGAAAATGGAACCGTGCTGGCAGGCGGAAGCGCCGGCTCCTTATGTTGGTTTTCGGAAGGAATCACCGATTCGATTCCTGGAAGATTTTCCGCACTCAAATGCCTTGGATTTTTAAAAGAAAGCAACTGTCCGCATTACGACGAAGAGGGCCGACGTCCTTCGTATCATCACCACATCCTGATGGGTGATGTGCCTTCGGGCTATGCGGCCGAAAACGGAGTGGCGCTTCATTTCATCGACGAGCAATTTGTTGAAGCGGTTTCGGCTTATTCCGAAAAAAATGCCTATTTTGTCGAGCGCAGAAATGGTAGTCCAAAAGAGATGAAAATCCCGGCAAGAAAGCTTACCTAATGCAAAATCAAAAAAAAGCCCTGATCACCGGTGCCAGTGAAGGCATTGGCCGTGAATTCGCCATTCAACTCTCTCGCCTCGGTTACGAAGTCACTGCGGTTGCACGCAATGAAGGCAGACTTCATTCACTCATGAAAGAACTGAACGGCAAACATGACTACCGGGTTGCCGATCTTTCAGAACCAGCTTCAATCCAAAGAATCGCAAACGAGCTACATCAGTCGCACTACGATCTCGTGATCAACAACGCCGGTTATGGTCTCTACGGAAATTTTCACGAAATTGCTCTCGACCGCATCGAAAACATGATGCGGCTGAATTGCGATGCGGTTACCGTACTGTCTCATGCTTATTTGAAGCAGGCACGTTCCGGCGATGCCCTGATCAACGTCGCGTCCGTTGTCGGCCTGGTACCGCTACCCGCGCTCGGAATTTATTCGGCCACGAAGGCTTTCGTTGTTTCGTTTTCGGAATCACTTTGGTTCGAACAGAAAAAACGGGGAATCTACGTTGCCGCCCTTTGTCCAGGCGCAACCGCCACTCTTTTTCAAGCGCGTGCCAGTGGCGACGCCGCTCATTCGCCGCCAGAAGTAGTCACCCAAACTCCCGCACAAGTAGTGGCTACAACGTTACGCGCCCTCAAACGACGCTCTTGCCCAGTGATTGTTCCCGGCTTTCTAAATAATGCGTTCGTAGCCATGATGCGTTTGGTACCAACCAAAATCATCCTATTGCTCATGGGAAATGCCCGCTAAACTTACTGACAATTAGCCATCAGAATCGCTTGCTTCTCGATTTCCTTCAAGACTTCGCACGGAGGAAGTTTTTGAATCAGCTCTTGTGCAGTTTCCTTGTAAGTGGCCTTAGAAAAAGAAAAAGTGCTGAAAAAATCATCGGAAGTTGCATCACACTTTTTTGCAGATGGACCGTAAATCAAATTCAAGAGTTTTTGAGAACTGACGGATAATATCACGTACGAAGGTGTCGATGTATTTTGTCGAGACGCTTCGATCGACAAGCTAAAATCAAACTGCTCAGAACCCACATCCTGCACTTTCGTCAGCTCGAGGTCGCGACTGGCCAGCATCGAAGAATCGATCGCCTGCCCCACCTGAAATGCAGTTACTTCCTGGTGTTGCTCGATCATGATCGAACAGGTTCCGGCTTGGGCTTGCGCTACGGTCATCAGGCCTAGAATAATTGCTAAAAGTTTCACGATTTTTTCTCCATTGACGGTTGGGTGTACGGATCGCGACTATCCGTAACAACAGGGTACTTTTCAGTCAATATTTTACTTTCGATAAAACCTGCCCTAGACTTAACTCATGGCAAAAACCAACCTGTTTCAAACCACCTTGACCAAGCCTGATGGGCGTGACTTACACCTGTATTCAAGAAAACCAATTCCGACAAATATCGTCGCCACCAATCCAATACACGACGATACCGTTCCAAAACCACATCTTCGCTATCACCCCCTTCGCCATGAGTGGGTGGTTTACGCCAGCCATCGACAAAATCGAACCTTTCTGCCCCCGAAGGACTATTCACCACTCGCGCTCTCTACTTCAAAAGAGTTTCCAACCGAGATGCCTGTCGGAGATTACGAAGTGGCCGTTTTTGACAATTTGTTTCCTTCCTTTAATCAGGCCACAGATTCGGCGCCCGATCTGGATGTTCCTACTGAACCGGCCAAAGGATTCTGCGAAGTGGTGGTGTTCACGCAAGACGCCGACACTTGCCTGGGAGATTTGCCACTCGATCGCATCAAACTCATTCTCGAAGTTTATGCAGAAAGAACCAAGGCACTTTCGAAAACAGGAAAAGTCCAATTCGTCCTGGCCTTCGAAAATCGCGGCGTCGAAATGGGAGTCACCCTGCACCATCCCCATGGTCAACTGTATGCCTATCCTTTTATTCCACCGATTCCGGCAAGAACCCTGCACTCGATGAAGGATTATTTCGAGAAAACTGGTCATGGTCTTTTTGAGAAGATGATTCAAGACGAAAAAAAGGATGGGCGTCGAATTGTGGTAGAACACGCCTCGGCCATTTCCTTCATTCCGGTGTGCGCCCGTTATCCGTACGAAACCTGGATTGCTCCGAAGCGACCGGTTCAATACCTTTATGACCTGAACGATGATGAGTTAAACGATCTGGCGTTGACCCTGAAAACCACTCTCATGAAGTTCGATCGGCTCTGGAACAAACCTTTTCCGTACCTCATGACACTGTTTCAGGCCCCGTGGGACGGAAAAGACCACCCCGAAGCACACTTGCATTTTCAGATTTATCCCCCGCTTCGTACCAAAGATCGTCTCAAATATCTGGCGGGCACCGAACTCGGCGCCGGAGTATTCATCAACGACAGCTTGCCTGAAGAAAAGGCTGCAGACTTGCGCGCGATTACCATCGAAGACCGAGCACTCATCGGAGATTCAAAATGAACGCACCGATCATTACTCGGGCACACGGGCGGGTTAATTTGATCGGAGAACACACCGATTACAATGGGGGCTGGGTATTGCCCACCACCATTCCACAATTCACCCAGGTAACCCTGACTCCGAATCAATCCCAAACAGTGCGAATTCAAAGCTCTAGCGATCCAAAGAAAAAAGAAGAGAGATCCTTCTCTTACACGTTGGGGCAAGAAAAAAAAGCAGGAAGCTGGATCGACTACTTGCAAGGAATCACGGCGATCCTGACGCTAGAAAAAATACCGCTCTCTGGATTTGACTTAAGAATTGAATCCACGGTGCCAGAAGGAAGCGGCCTCTCTTCGAGTGCCGCTCTCGAAATGAGTTTTTTAAAGGCACTCAAACTTGCTTTTGATTTGAAGTTCACCGAAGCCGAGCTCGCCCGCTTAGGGCAGCGTACGGAGAATGAATTTGTGGGTGCACGGGTTGGGATCATGGATCAAATGGCCTGCGCCCTGGCATCGAGCGGTGAAGCATTATTTCTCGACACCAAGACACTGAAGTTTCAGCGAATTCCGCTTCCACTCGAGCACATGGATCTACTCGTCATCAATTCAGGCATTTCGCATCGAAATGTTGGCGGCGGCTACAACGAACGTCGAGCCCAATGCGAAGAAGCCTGCCGACTCCTCGATATTCCTGAATTACGGTCGCTGAATGCACAAGAATTATCCAGACTGGATTCTTTGCCCGATGTTTTAAAGAGGCGTGCAAGGCATGTCGTAACGGAAAATGACCGCGTTTTTAACACCGTGAAAGCGATTCAATCTGAAGACATCACCACCATGGGCAGATTGTTTGTCGAATCACACCAATCGATGCGCGATGATTATGAGGTTTCACTTCCCGAAATCGATCAATTGGTCGAGCTTTGTTTGAAACAGGAGGGCGTTTTTGGCGCAAGGCTTACCGGCGGAGGCTTTGGCGGATCGATTGTTGCAATCACGAAAAAAGGAAAATCACTACAAGTGGCCGCTGAGGTTTTGCCTGAATACGCACGATTGACTGGCCAAAAGGCAACGGTGCTCGTATGACTGAAATTGCACAAAAGATCAATTCACTTCAACAACTTCTCGAATCTCAGGGCCTGGATGCCGTTCGACTGAAAGGCGTGGATTGGTTCGCTTGGGCCACCGGTGGCGCCGATAGCTCTGTGATCTTTTCGAACGAAACAGGCGTTGCAGAAGTACTGATCACACGCAACAAGGCTTTGGTGCTCACCAACGCCATTGAAGTTCATCGCATGCGCACCGAGCTCATTTCATCCGATTTCGAAATCATTTCGTTTCCTTGGACGGCAAGTGATGAAAAACAGCCCTTGATCGATGAAATGGCAAAAAAAATTGCGTCAGATCGGCCAAATGCAAAAGAGACGCTTCTGACGCGAGAATTTCATACATTGAAATGGACCCTTTCCGATTCTGAAATCGAACGTTATCGAAAGCTCGGCAAAGATGCAGCAGAGGCCGCAACTGAGGCGCTCGACGCTTCGAATCCTTCAATGACCGAAATCGAACTCGCAGGTCAGGCTGCCCACGCTTTATGGAAAAGAGGAATTCATCCGCTTCTCACCCTCGTGGGCGGAGAACGCAGAAGCGTCGAACATCGCCATCCGGTGGCCACCCCGGCTCGCTTAGAGAATCATGCAATGCTGGTGATCTGCGGTCGGAGAAATGGTCTTTTTGCCAATCTTACCCGCCACGTTTTCTTTCGTGCACCCAGTGAACACGAAACCTCGCTTGCTGCTCATCTCATTCAAATTGAACAGGCGGCGTTTCTATCTACCCGAGAGCACGAACCGATTGCCGAGACCTTTAAGAAAATGCAGGCAACATATGTCCGTTTGGGTTACCCGCATGAAATCGAACTGCACCATCAGGGCGGACCGACAGGCTATCTTTCGCGAGAGGCTATTGCCAATCCCGGGCTAAAGCAGAATCAGTTGCCTGATCCGGCAAATGCACGCGCTTTCGCCTGGAATCCTTCGCTTTCAGGCGGCGCAAAACTCGAAGACACCATCCTCCTCAACCAAAAAAACGAAATCGAAGTGCTGACCCGCGATCCAAAATGGCCACTATTCAATGGTCGTACTGGATTTTCAGTGCGCAGTCGGTGAACAAGATCTATTTTTTTAAACATTCATAATTTAATCTCCTACAGGAATAGATTGATCAACTTGAACCTTTTCATCACTCCATCATTTTAACTGTTTACTAGGCATTAAACCGCGTCTATTGTGCCGACACTTGGCGGAGGTGCCTGGATGATGCGATCGAATCGACTGCTGTTTTCGGCTCTGATTTTCATTCTCAAACTTTCGACTGCACATGCAGTCACATCCCGCGATGCGGGCTTCGATCTCATTCAGGCTTTTCAATGTGATGCCAAAGGCGACATCACCCAAGGCGTTCTCGATTCGATACGCCAGACCCGAACCGTCGTAGAAAAAATCGGGCAGGACGAAGATGACTGCAAGGCCATTGTCGCCCAACTAAGCGCGCTTCCGGATCTCACCAACCTCGGGCTCTACCTGCAACCGGATCCGACCCAAGCACAGATCAAAGCCCAACAATCGCTGATCAATGAATCGATGGCCGATCTATCGATCATCAGCAATCTTCCTGCCGGAAGCCCACTGCTGGCACTTTATCCGGATGCCTCAACCCTGCAATTGCAAATTCAGCAGGCCAAAACAGAAATCACTCAGCTTCAATCACAACTGGCCATGGATCAAGCCAACCTGACCCTGCTTCGAAAACTAGACGGAGTTTCGCAACTCAGACAAGTGGCCAGTGGTCTCGAAGCCGCGCTTCAAGGCAGTCAAAAATGCTTTGCGAAAAAGCCACAAATTAGAAATAGCATTCTCGGTGCGCTCGTCGGCATCAGCGGGTTTTTTATGTCATCGCCGTACGGTATTGCCACCGTGGTCGCCGGAAGTATTCTTCAGGATGTTTTTAAGATTGTGAACAGCAGCAAGAACCGGGTGCAAAAGTCGTTTGAGGCCACCCAACAAGCGGCACTGGCGATCGGGCTGGGCTGTGCGTACGAGTATCTCGGCAAACAGCATTGCCGACTCACTCGCGAGGAACAATTGTTCGAAGAGATTCATGATATCAAGCATTCTCCTAAAAAGTCGATCGCACTGACGGCGTTCGGACAATCGCTTGCCCGAGTCAAAGACCTCACTGAAGCGGAAAAGCAACTCAAGTCCTGGACCAATCAAACCAATGTGGTATTGCAGGACCCGGATATCGTCAGCCAGCGCGAAGCTGCAAAGACTTATTTTAACGCAAAATCTTCGGCGTTTTTGCAATCCCTGATGGGAATCCTGAAGGAACGAAAAATCACCCAGGTATCGGGTGGTGAAAGTCAGCGAGGAGAAATTTTCAAGAACCTAAGCGACATCCTCGAAATGATCAATCCGGTATTGGGCGGAAACTCGGAAGGATCAGAGCTGACCATTCTTCGCTCACTCTTTAACAAGGATCAACAGCGCATGGACTTTCTTCCGCTCCTCCTTTCATCTGATCAGGAAGTCAGTAGCGACTTTGGCAGCCTGAAGAACGAATTTGTGGCCGCTGCTCAGGCATCGGAAGGCACGACCAATGGCGGCGCTCAAAAAGTAATCGACGAACGTCAACGAAGCGCCTTCAAAATGTTTGAATACATCCTGACCAAAGACGAAAAAAACTGGAAGACCACGACCCTAAAGCTTAAGGCACAGCTCGAGAACAAAGACGTCATCGAGATGCTTCGAGCCAAAGTCTTCGAAATGAACCGAAAAATCAGCCTGGCGCTCGAGACCGATCTGACGCCTGAACAAACCAATTCTTTGATGGCAACCTTCTACCTTGGTTCTGATCCGATCAGTGGCAAGAAGAGCGCTTATCAGGCACTCCTGACTCTCGATCATTTACTTCAGGACGCGAAACTCAATGACTTCGAATCCGTCCAGAGGGCAGGACTCGAAGATACGATCGACAAATTGCATGAAGCGTCCCTAAAGGCGACCGAATTGAACACGCCCACATCGACGATCGAGAAAAAGAAGGAGCTGATGAAAGACCTCAATATCGTCATCGGAAAAAACCAGGAAATTCACACACGACTGCAAACCTTCATTTCATTCAAACAATCCCAGGACTATCAACGCATGAAAATTGGTTCGATCATGGAAAGTATGCTGCTGGGACACAATCTAACCCAGAACAATCTTAAAGCGATCATCGAGATGAACCAATCGACCATCGATGCCACCATTGGTTACTCTACCAATCCCTCGACCACCCAGGCGCAATATGACAGCGCCATTTTGCTCAGTGCCTCTCAAATCGAAGGATTCGCCCGTTTTTCAGATTCCTACCTTGAAAATGCATTTCGCCTGTTTGATGGGCAAAGCACCGGTCGCCACAGTCATTCAGAAGGTATGATGGAAAACGTATCAGATAAACTCAGCGACCGGCTCTGTATTCAGCTCTTAAGCCGTACCGATTTGTCTGATGAAATCAAAAACCGCTGCAAGGGAGCTAAAATTGTGTCAGGAGCAACGGTGGTTAAATTCGATTCTTATGCAAACCTACCGCATCCTCAACGAAGCTGTGCCTATTACAATTTTACGAGTCAGGAACAACGCGCGCAAGAAGCGCTCAGACACTAGGTCAGAAGGTAAATTGGTAAAGCAGTCTGGCACTTGCGTCGGCAGTGCGCACGACCGAGGCCTGTGACGCTGAAAGATTTACCGCCAGGTGGGTGACCACTTCGTGGCTGAGCTCGGTCGTCAAACACTGGTTTTTAAAATTATAAAAAACACCAGCCAGCGAATCCATGAATTCCAAATTATGGTTAAGCCCCATATCGATACCGTGAGCTTGATCAAAATGAAGTTTGCCCTCCAGCCAAGAAGACCACAGATCAAGGGAGCCACTTCTAGAGCGCCCTTCGACGTGAGAAGTGAGGTGGTAATCTTCGCCTTTTGATATCGGAAAACTTCGGCCCAGCCAAACCGCAGCGCCGGCGCCCAGAACCGTTGCAGGCGTACTGACCTCTGGATTCTCTTCTACATAATCACGTCCACGTCGATCGGCGACTCGGGTCACTTGTCTTAATTTTTGATTCTGGATGCTGTTCAAAATAACTTGAGCTTGGGCTTGTCCTGCAATCTGATCCGCTTGTAATTGCGAAAACGATGAAGCCCGAGTGGCTCGCGCGTCTTCTTGACGACTGATCAGTGCTTGCGTCTGCATCGTCTCACCCCGATCGGCCACATTCGAAGTGAATTCAGATGATTGAGCGGCCCATGAAGGCGTCTGGGTCATGCTCTCGAATGAGGTAGCTTGCGCATACGCCGGAGCACGCTCGATTGCGCCTGCCCCAGTCCATGGCTGGATCATCATCCAAAATACAAAAATGATGAAAGCTCTCTCTCTCATATTCTTAGTCTGTGCCTGTTTCTTACGAAAATCACTGGGCATTTATGGGCGCACTGCACGGGTGATTTTTCGCCTCGAACCAGACTTCCTCGCTCTCGGCGGTTGAATTAACACAGATCGGAGGGGAATGAAAAATTGATTTTCAGGCATTATTTCTTGATTCTTTTGCTACAGAATAAAAACCGCAGGACTTCAGACAATAATCAACTGAATTAATTTAATGTAATAAATTCGGCCTCAAAATGACCCCGGGTCAGTTCGGACAAAGAGACACTGCTCGATGGCCTGCGATTTTTATGCTTTTTCACCCGTAAATTGCAACGGGTTTGAATCGTTCGGATTTTTTAAATACCGCTGCCAAAAACCCACGTTTGAACCTTGGCATCGTCCTTGCGATACTAAGAGGAGTACACGGAGGTACTTATGATTTGCCAAGGTAGGCTTTTCGTTTCTCTCGGTTTTCTTCTTTTACTCACAGCTTGTGGGAGCAACAATCACCAAGGATGGTCGGCGTTTCCGGTGGCGATTTACACGGACAGTTCTGTCGCATCCAATCCGGCAGCACTTGCGGATTTTCAAACCGCAGTGGCCTTCTGGGAAGGAAAAGCTGGAAAAAAATTATTCGCTTATCAAGGAACTTGGAGTGGCGGCAATCCTTATAGCGGCACTGCAGACAACCCAACCGGCGCAACTGCAAACGTACTCTTTTTTCAGAATCCATGGCCGTTTGCTGCAAACATTGCTGGTAAAACCACTGTGTTTTCGCAAGGACCTGAGATTCAAGGGGCGATCGTCATGATCAATCCTACGATTCCACTCTGCTCGGGTGATTGCCAAGGGCAACCCGGCAGCAACAGCCAACGCAAAGATTTCGCTCACGAGCTAGGGCACTTCCTGGGACTTAACCATACGCAGGACGTAAATGACATCATGTACCCGGTTCTTCAAACTGGTGGCGTATTAGACGGCGTCGGCGTAGATATGGGAACCCTGCTTCAACTCACCAACCCCAACTCTTGATCGCTTCGTTCGCACTGGTCTGAATCGCGATTCCATGCTAAAAATCCATTCATGATCAGACTCACCCAAACCGTTCAAAAAGGCGGCTGCGCGGCCAAAATTTCTGCAGAAGTACTACGAGAAACCCTAGGTAAAATTGATTTTAGCTCGAAGGATCCGAACGTGCTCATCGACGGTCGAGACTTCGATGATGCAGGTATCTACCGAATCTCTGATGAAGTAGCCCTGGTTCAAACTCTCGATTTCTTTACCCCCATTGTCGATACCCCGTTTCTTTTCGGCCAGATCGCGGCCGCAAACGCGCTGAGTGATGTCTATGCCATGGGCGGAAAGCCAAAAACCTGCATGGCCATTCTCGCTTTTCCTTTGGCCACACTCGACCCCGAAATCATGACGGAAGTACTCAAAGGCGCGCAAAGCAAAATCGCAGAGTCCGGCAGCACCTTGGTGGGCGGCCATTCGATTGATGACGATACGTTAAAATTCGGACTTTCGGTGACTGGCCTCGTTCATCCGAAAAAAATGTGGACGAACCAAAACGCAAAGCCCGGTGATGTACTGATTCTGACTAAAGGATTGGGCACGGGTACGCTGACTGCAGGATTGAAGAACTCAGACTACACCGAAACACAGATTCAAGACGCTCTCGACTCGATGACGCTCCTGAATGATACTTCTGGTCTGATCAGTGAAGAGATCTCGCATCACATTCACGCAGCAACCGACATCACAGGCTTTGGCTTACTGGGGCACGCGATGCAAGTCGCAAAAGCTTCGAAGGCGAGCTTGAAAATCCAATTCTCGAAACTTCCGATACTTGAATTAGCGCTGGATTCAATCCGGGCCGACAACCTCACCAAAGCCCATCGCTCCAACCGCTCCTACACCTCCAAGCATCTCAAAATGTCGGCAAGTCTCGATTCGGCTCAGGAGCAAATCCTGTTTGATCCGCAGACCAGTGGTGGATTACTCCTTTCGGTTTCGGCAAATATTGCCGAAAAAATGGTGCTCGAGCTTAAGAAAAAGTTCAAATACGCACGAGTGATCGGAAGTGTCGAACCGACAGTCACGCATTTGATCGAAATTCAGGATTAGATTTCATGCAGGAATTGAAACACCTCTTTATCAACGATGTTCCGCTGATCGACGTACGGGCTCCGATCGAATTCGAGGCGGGTCATTTTCCAACTTCGATCAACCTCCCCATCCTGAACAATGACGAGCGCCAAAAGATCGGAACTTGTTACAAGAACCAAGGTAAAGAGGCAGCGATTACACTTGGCCATCAGCTGGTATCAGGCGACATCAAAGCCGCGCGAATCGAAGCCTGGTCGCAAGAGATCAAGCGGCATCCAAATTCGCGAATCTATTGTTTTCGAGGCGGCCTTAGGTCGCAGATTACCTGTCAGTGGCTGAAAGAAGCGGGAATTCAGATCGAATTAATTCCGGGTGGATACAAGAAAATTAGACAATACCTTTTAAGCACGCTCGAAGACGAGGCCTTGCATCGAAAAATGCTGATCATCGGAGGACGCACGGGTTCAGCCAAAACCAAATTCATCGCTTCTACCGAATATCCTTTTATCGATTTAGAAAACATGGCTCATCACAAAGGATCCAGCTTCGGAATTCTCGGGCCCCAACCTTCTCAAGTTACGTTCGAAAATCGCTTGGCCATAGGACTTCTTAAACTGCCAAAAGATGCGACGACTCTCTTTGAGAATGAATCCGTCATGATCGGCAAAGTGAATATTCCAAAATCGTTTTATGAAACGATGAAAAAAGCTCCTTTGATTGCGATTGAAAAAGATCTCGAAACCAGGGCACGCCATATCGTTCAAGATTACGTTTTTGAACGCACCGCTTATTTCTTGGGTGACTTTGGCAAAACCAAAACATTCATGTTGGAGGCCCTCGACCGCATCCAGAAAAAACTGGGGGGCGTTCAATACGTCAGAATTGCCAAAGAAATCACAGAAGCATTTGATTCTCCCCATTGCTCCCAAGCCCAGACGCACGAAGCCTGGGTGACCAGCCTGCTCGTCCATTACTACGATCCGCTTTACGATCGTGCCTTAGAGCGAAATCGTCCCCGACTCACCTTTCAAGGAACTGAAACCGAATGTCACGAATACCTCAACCAACAAAAGGAAAAACCATGAAACTCATTCTCACCCTCGTCCTTGCACTCACTTCAACTGCCCTACTTCCACAAAGCCATGCGGACTTTGCCGGTACCCCGTCCGTGGCATCTAAGATGAGAGCGCACGCATTTCGATTAAAACCCGGCCAAGACTTCATGATCGAGATCAGAAAATGGGCCCGCGAGCACAAAATCAAAGCAGCGTCGATTATTTCTGTTGTTGGCAGTTTTAAAAAAGTAAACCTCCGGTATGCCAATCAAGAGAACGGCACGGCACAAGAGGGTTTTTTTGAAATTGTTTCAATGGTCGGAACATTTGATGATACGAGCGAACACCTGCACGCGAGTGTATCGAATGGTAAGGGCGAGACCTTTGGCGGCCACCTCCTGACTGGCAATATTGTTTACACTACTGCTGAAGTGGTGGTAGCAGAGCTTGAAGATGCTAAATTTTCGCGCGAGCACGATGCGGCCAGCGGTTGGGACGAATTGGTCGTTCGCACTAAAAAATAAAGAAAAAAAAGATCACTTACGGCAAAGAAGCAAGTTCTTCTACCGTACAGCAACGAAATGGAGCGCTTTGCTCGAGTTCTGCACCGAGCGTGGTCGCACATTCCTTGGCGTAATGATGCCCGACTAGCAAAACGGTATCGGGCGAGAATTTCTTGATTTTCTGAATCGACTCGAACATTTCTTGGTTACTTCCAGTTTCGAAATCCGTGCGGCCACAATCTCTAATAAAGACGGTATCGCCCGTAAAGAGATACGGAACCGAATTAGCGGTCGAGCACTCGAGATAATAGCAAAATTCGCCTGCGCTATGCCCAGGAGTATGGTGCACGCTGATCGAAATGTCCCCCATTTTCAGTTCGGCAGAATCCTCAAGCACGGTCAGCCCTGCGGCTTTCACGGCAACTTTAGGCAAGCGGTGAAGATCAGCATCACCGACATAGATCTTTAAATTTGGCATTTGCTGAAGCAGCGGAATGACTCCGGCAATGTGATCATGATGGGTATGGGTCAGCAAGATCGCTTCGAGTTCGAAGCCATGTTGTTTGAGCGCTTGCAGGGGCATGGTCAGATCTTTTTGCGGATCAACGATCGCGGCTTTCTTTTTTTTCCAATCGAGAATCAAATAAATAAAATTCTTGAATTCACCCAATTCATACTGGGCAATCACCTCATCGAGCACCAGCCCTTGAGCTTGAGTCTGGTTCAGATGAGCAGGCAAATTGAGATCATTCATACCCAGATGAATATCATAATTAAAACAGCTTTATCGATTCTAAAGTCGATTTTCTGATTTTCTGATAGCCAGCCAATACATAATTATACGCTCCGAGCGACATTCCGATTCCCTCGCCGGCCGCAAACCCCACACCGTAATACATGATATGCGACTTAAGGATATCATCTAATGTATGCGGTGAATAAAGGGCGTGCCAGAGATTGTTCCAATCCAGGCCCACGTCCATAAAACCGTTTAACCCCGGACCCAATGCGGCAGTCGCATCATAACCCACAAACCATCCTGCAGCCTGATCATCGACGCAATCTCCATAGCATGCTGCCACATAGAATTCGACGGTCAGCGCCTCTTGAGGCCCCAACTCGATCCCGCCCAATTGAAGCAATGTCAGTTCATAATCATCGGCACTCGAAGAAATATTTAATTGAAGGGCACCACAGAACCCGAGCCCCACTTGGCATTTGGACATGACTCCGATGGCAATCGCATTCGGAATCAAACCGGAAAACCTAAGGTAAGGTGTAATTTTGGAATAAAATGAATCAAAGTCTTTTCCGCCCTTTGAACCCACCTCGCCATAAACCTTATGCGAAATATGATACATATCTGCCGTGCTTAACAGAGTGCGCGGATGCGGGGTCGGCGGTGGCCCGGCATAAACCAGCGGGGCCATGAGAAGCGCGGCAAGCAAAATCATTTGAGTGAATTTATACACCACTGATTCAAAGTCAATAATTTTTATACAGTTTTTAAATATTTTATGCTCTTACGAAAAGCACCATGCCACGACGCGACTCTTTTTCTGGCCTTGCGCCATATCGAAGGTTCGACACTCGCTTGCACCCGCATCCTCGAGCATCGAGTAGACCCGCTCGAGCTCATCGAGACGGGATACCATGGTCGAAAACCAGCGGATTTGCTCGGCAAATTCGACACTTTCTTCGATCATGCGAGAAGTAAAGGCCATCTCGCCCCCCGGACACCAAAGCTCCGCACCTTGGCCGCCGAAATTGGTGAGTTGCTTTTCATGCTGTGGCAATGGCTTTCCGAGGTTACGCCATTTTCGACGACTACCCGCTCGCGCTTCTTCGATTGAACCATGATAAGGCGGATTGCACATCGTAAAGTCAAAACGATCATTTGGCCGAACGATTCCACGAAAAATGCAATTCACATCGGGCTGAAGCCTGAGTTCAGTCACTTGCTTCATTCCCTCTTGCGCATCGACAATTGCCTGAGCCGCCTGAATCGCAATCGGATTGATGTCAGTCCCAACAAAACTCCAACCGTATTCGAAATGTCCTATCAGAGGATAAATGCAGTTCGCACCCACTCCGATGTCGAGCCCCACCACTCCGGGGCCATTTTGAAAGACATTCTGGTGATCATCCGCCATCAGGTCTGCAATCGAATGAATATAATCCGCTCGCCCCGGAATGGGCGGACAAAGGTAGCCTTCGGGAATATCCCAATCTTTGACGCCGTAATAATCCTTGAGTAAGGCGCGATTCAGGGCTTTGACTGCGTTCGGATTTGTAAAATCGACCGACAAATCTCCGTATTTGTTCTTTGAAACATATTGCGCCAATTCTGGATGGCTTACGGTCAGCTTCGGAAAGTCATAGCGACCTTGATGTCGATTTCGGGGATGCAGGCGGTTTTCCATGACGCTAGGATAGCCGATCCTCACCGTATCTGTCGATTAAAGTCATGACGGACCTTAAACCTGTGGTTAATATAGAACCTGTGATGAAACTCATTCTAATCCTACTGGCCATGTTTGAAGTGAATCCTAGCTTTGCCCAAAACGGTGCTTGCCCACAGGGCCAACACCCCGACACAAGCATGGGCGGAATGTGCATGCCAGACGAAACTCAGCCCACCCCGGCTCTAGGCCAAACCACCCCTGAATTGAATCGGAATCTAGAGTTCAGTTTTCATCTCAACCAATTCTTTGTAGCAGGCGAAACTTCTGGACCACGCGGACGGCACGAAGTTTACTCGCCGGGCATGTGGATGTTAGACGCGACGAAATTACTTTCAAATTCGAATCAACTCAAAGCCGAATTCATGGGCACCACCGACAAATGGCTCATTCCGAATCGAGGATACCCAGAACTCTATCAGACCGGCGAAGCCAATCTTGCCGGGCGTCCGTACATCGATGCGCAACACCCTCATTCTTCACCCATCATGGGTTTGACTTTCTCAGACATCATTTCTTTCGCCGATCATCGAACGCTTACCTTCTTTGCGGCGCCGAGAGGCGAAGCGACTGCAGGTCCTGATGCATTCATGCATCGCCCTTCGGCAGAAGGAAATCCTTACGCTCCTCTTTCACATCATTTACAAGACGTGTTTCACATTACTTCGACGGTATTCGGAACTTCGTATGAAGATCCGATCCATAAACTTGAAGTCTCGGCATTTAGTGGCCATGAACCTAGTCCTGAAGCCGTTAACCTCGATATTCATCGCCCGGATTCTTTCGGTTTTCGGTATGGCAGAAAAATCAGTGATGTCGTCCGAATAGGGGGCGCCTATGCACGCGTCTATCAGGACGAAGGAACACCATCGCACACGGATGACCCGTCTTTATGGCTGACCACTGGGTCGAGGCTCGGCGAAGGATCCCTGAATACAGAATCCATCTGGGGAATGGTGCACGATGAGCTGACATCAAGAAATCTAAATGGGTTCGTCGAGGAATTTGTCTATCGATTGAATCGCCACCATATTTTTGGTCGCGTTGAGATCTTGCAAAGAACTTCAGATCAACTCGAAATCATCGGACCAACGATGAGCGAGCAACCCCAATGGATCAAAGCCATCACTCTGGGATATGAAAACAGAATATTTCAAAAAGAAATGTTCGAACTTTATCTTGGAGGGTCGTATACCCAGGATATTTCGCCAACTCTGTTTTCTGATGCCTATAGCGCCTATCCCCATGGCTTCGAAGTGCACCTGCGGACGAGCTGGATGACCGGTAAAATGTAGGCTTGGATAGCCTTATTCTTCGTCCAAAACAGGCTGTGGGCCCGGATAAATGCCAACCAAGTCAGGGTCCTCGCCTGGCTTGAGATTCTCGTCCCGGACCTTCTTTTGCTCTTTTCGCTCAATTCTGGTCTGCGCTTTTTCGGCCTTAGCGTCTTGTTTTGAGCGTTCTCTACGTCGTTTTTCCTGCGTTGCCCGTTGATTGGATGCCATAATATCTCCTGAATCCGTAAGGATAGCACCTTCCGACGTTTAATGTTGGTTATTCGGTGGCGTTTAGAGCAAATGAATGTTAGGATCGAAACGTTAGTTCAACTGCTTCTTCAGATGTCTGTAGGTAATTAGACCTGTTTTCTTCTTAAGTGGCCCCTAGCCTTTAGGAGGTATTTATGGGTAATAAACTATTCGTCGGTAATCTTTCGTTTTCTTGTAATGATCAAAAATTGCTTGAAACTTTTTCTGAGTGCGGAACTGTAGAATCTGCAAAAATCATCACTGATCGTGAAACGGGTCGTAGCAAAGGCTTCGGCTTCGTAGAAATGTCTTCAGATGCAGAAGCACAAGCTGCAATCAAGCGTTTTCACGGTGCAGAAGATAACGGTCGTGCAATGACTGTTAATATCGCTAAGCCAATGGCTCCACGCGAAAATCGTGGCGGCGGCAACGGCGGCGGACGCGGTCGTTACTAGAAAAGGATAAGGCTACAGGCATCCGGCTCTGCCGGTGACAGTAGCTGGAATGAAACATCTTGAAGAAGCCACTTCGTAATACGAGGTGGCTTTTTTGCATTTGAATCAGGCAGTCGTGCATTCGGCTCTGCCGATACTAAGACTGCTGAAATCATTGAATCTCATTTACTCTTGGGCGAACCGCGGCAATGAGTGAACACTTTAGTCTCAACTCAAGATCAAATACTAAATCAAAATGTTACTGTAATGCCAATGTTTTACAGGATACTTCGTTTATCATTATCACTCTCAATAATCTTTCCGGTAGCTACCCAAGCTAAGCTTCTTCAAAACCATCCCTACATTTTTACCAACGGTAATTCAGTCGTAGCGAATACAGATGGCG
>CAIKYX010000084.1 GCA_903831745.1 Oligoflexia bacterium | reverse complement strand
CATTCTTAACCCAGTTTTCGCGCATGACGCTGTGGCCTTCTTCCATAGTGTAGGCATCGACGCCGCCAGTGTCGCGACATTCGGCCAGTGCGCCATTCTCTGCATCATAGCGTGAATAGGCGCCGTGGTAGGCTCCCCAGTAGCCGTTTGAAGTATTATAAGCAATTACAGCGAAGCCGCCGTAGGCGAAAGCTGAAGACGATACCAGGGTTCCAATAACTGCCGCTAAAGCGTAGATTGTTTTTCCGAGTTTGATCATGAATGTTCTCCTTTTTCTGACATTTCTCTATCTGTTGTCTGTGGCTGTTGTCCGTGGCTTTTCTACTTCTCTCTGTGTGGCCTAGGCTCGTCGCGCCAAAAGCGTGACTGGCCTTGGCCGTAATTAACACTGATGCCGCAAGTGATCAATTAAAAAAATTGTTTTCATAAATAGATCATGTTTATTAATTGATCGAATGCGTCAGGTAATGAGTCTCAAGATTTATTAAACAAGCGACCGCTATTTAAGGCCTTTTTGAACTCGCTGACTTAAGTCCTTCGGTGCAGACGCCGAAAAGAGATTTGAACGTTCTTTTGGGAGGTCTCATGGGTTTTAATAGCGCCATCATTAAAAAATCATTCAACGCAATCAAGCCGCGCGCCGCCGAACTTGCCGATCAGTTTTTCAGTGAGCTTTTGCGACTTCATCCGGAAGCTGCGAGTGGATTCAAACAAACAAAAGACCCGCAAGAATGGAAAGGCCTAGTTGGCTCGTTCAGTCACGCGATCGAACACATCGACAGACCCGATCATACTTCACAGTATTTGCGTAAGATCGGTGAAAAACATTTTAAAGGTGGAGCACGTCCGGAGTATTTTGTTTGGGCAGGAGAGGCACTCTTGGCCACTCTTCAGAATTTTCTAGGTAACCAGTGGAACGAAGAGCTTGAACACAATTGGATCGATGCTTATACGTACCTCGTCAGCGAGATTAAAAAAGGCCAGACGATCGGACGTAACGAAAATCGCATCGAGAATCTCGAGCTGCACGAAGAGATGCACTTTATCGAAAAGACTGCAAACAAGATTGTATGCGAAATGCTGTCGAAGGCGATTTCTCACGAAATGAACGGCGAAGAGTTTCAGAAAAAAATCCGTGACTCGGCTTCAGCCATGCTCAAACTTGCGGTCGAAGCCGAGGCACGTTCGGTACTTTCGAGTATTAAAAAGATCTAGTTCAAGAAGGCAGCCGCAACTTGCGCTTGCTGATCTGCGTTCAATGAAGAATTCGCCAGAATCGAATTCAATTCTGAAGCCGAAGTCTTCAGTTTCATGCCGTCGGTGAGTTCACCCGAAGCATTCACGCTGGATTGCACGAATTGGGCAAGGCTGGTCAGGAGATCCTGATCGTCGATGAAGGTAAATTGTTTGGCCAGAGCTTGTTTCGCCTGATCGATTTGAACACCTGCTTTGGTATCGAGAATGACCAGTACCAAGCCGATCGTCGAAATCGCAGGATCCCAGGTGCAGGTCAGGATACTTCCTGCGGTAGCTACTCCAGCGCCGAGGTAGATTCCGCCCACTTGGTGCGCGTTCAGCATGATGACGATCCCTGCATTCGATTTAGGTGCCGTCGCCAGTGAAGCGAGCATGCTGATTGCCATTGTTATTGCCAGTGTTGTTTTTTTCATCGTCTCTCCCTTGTGATTGCCGACTCGAGGTCAGCTGTTGTTAAATTCGAAAACTCTCATTTCCATTTTATCCGGCGTAAAAACATTCATTTGCTGAATGATCTTGAATTTCGGAGTCGAGCCGTCCTTTGGAAGTTCAAGAATGATATCGGTCCAGGATGTATTATCGAGATACGACTCCTGATTGGAGAGCGCGAAGCCTCCATCAGGGCTTGCATCCCCGGCGTAATTGTCTTCTGGAATCAAATCCGTGGGTTCGAAATTAGGTGCATAAAAATGAATGTGTTTTGCCGCGTAGGGTTCATCGGCGGTGTTTTTGTCTTTCACTTTGAAAGTAATCTTTTTTGAAAAGACCTGAGTTCTTGGATCATCGGGCATCAGTGCCGATTGACATTCGATCAAGTAATTTAAGTCGAGAGTTGCGCGGGTTTCTGAATCGAGACTTGGAATCATTTCTAGATGGGCGGTGCAGGGGGTTAGTTTCGAAACTATCGAAGCATGGATGGTTCGGGGTAGTTGCTCGAGGTATTGCTTTAGGGATTGGGCTTCAAAGGCCATGCACACATGGGTGCAAAGCAATCCAATGATGATGGAAGCGCAGTTTTTCATAGTTTTCTCTCATATGGCCAACCATAGGGTTGGGCCTCTCGTCTCGCGCTTGTAGCAGGGGACGAAAAAGAGATCAACGAAATAATGCAATGCAAAAATCTATTTAGGCTTTGAGAGAATGAGAGCTGCGGGCCAGGAGTTTTTCGATTTCTTTCCAGTTGGCCTTGTCTTCACCAGCAACAAGCGAAAGGGCTTGTCCGGAACGTCCTGCACGACCCGTGCGGCCGATACGATGGATATAATCTTCCGGAACTTGCGGCAAATCGTAATTGATGACATGAGCAACGTGGTCGATATCCAATCCGCGGGCTGCAATGTCTGTGGCTACGAGAATGCGGAATGCGCCTTTTCTAAAACCATCGAGTGCACGAGTGCGTTGACCTTGGGTGCGGCCACCGTGAATGCGGGCAACCGAAACGCCATAGCCATCGAGAAATTTAGCCAAACGATCGGTACGATGCTGGGTTCTGGCAAAAATCAAAACAGTGCCTTCTCGCGCATTGAGTTCGTCGAGGACCATTGCATTTTTGAGCTTGGCATCGACGTGAACCACTTTTTGAGAAATCTTTACGGGCGCCTTCTGTTCGACTTCTGCCGCAACTTGAATCGGGTCCTTTAAAAACTTCTGTGCAAGTTTGAGAATGTTTGCAGGCAAGGTCGCCGAGAAAAACAAAGTTTGACGGGTCTTAGGCAAAAAACGCAAAATTTCGTTCAGCTGTGGAGCGAACCCCATGTCGAGCATGCGATCGGCTTCATCGAGGGTCAGAATTTCGACCTTAGACAGCGAAACACTTCCGCGGTGAAGGTGATCGACGAGTCGGCCCGGAGTTGCCACGATGATTCGTGGTTTCTTTGCTAACGCGCGCAATTGTGGTTGCATCGAAACTCCGCCAATGACGGATACGACCTTGAGATCGGGGATGAATAAAAGGAGCTGGTTGATGACCTCGCAGACTTGGGCGGCGAGTTCGCGGGTTGGAACCAGGATGAGGGCAGTCTTTTCTTTTTGCTTCATCAGACGAGTGATGATGGGAATAGAAAAGGCCGCAGTCTTGCCGGTACCGGTTTGTGCACAACCGATCAGGTCGCGATGCGAGAGGGCAACAGGAATGGCCTTCGCCTGAATAGGCGTAGGCGTTGTAAATTTCATTTTATCGAGGGCTTTTGTAAGCCCTGGAGAAAGTTGGAGTTCTGTAAATGTTTTCAAAATAATTCGATTCTTGATAGGGGCTAAAGGTGAGTAACCCCTTTGGCATTGATGACAACGCCAAAGGGGTTAAAAAAATAATTAATACTAGTAACGGCCTCGGCCGCCACCGCCGCGATTATCGCGACCGCCGCCGCCACCTTCACGTGGAACCATCGGGCGAGCTTCAGTAACAGTCATTGGACGACCTGAATTGTCTTGGCCATTGAATTTAGCAATAGCTGCTTGTGCTTCTTCGTCAGAAGACATTTCTACGAATCCGAAGCCTTTGCTGCGTCCTGAATCGCGGTCAGTGATGATCTTTGCAGATTCTACTGTTCCACATTGTGAAAAAGTATCGGCCAATGTTTGATCATTGATCGCAAATGAAAGATTACCAACGTATAGTTTTTTACCCATAAAGACCTCCTTAAGGCTAGGGAGCCACTCTAGAGGCTATGGGCGACATGCCCGAATATCTCAAAAGAAGCATAACTGGTGCGCCTAAAGTCAGGCGCGATTACAGCGAAACAGTAGCACACAAAATTACTCTGGCATAGGAAAAATTTATTATTAAATTTTTTTAATGATATCGGTTCCTTAAATAATTACATTGTATCCATTTAAAATATAAAATATCTTCGTTGACCAAGATGGGCTACAAAATAGGGATTCTTCTCTCACTGACTACTCTCGCTTCTCCGGCATATGCCGATCATGATCAGCAGGTCTGCGCGTATTCCGCGTTTCTACTTGATACGCTCGATCAGGTGGATGAAGGAGAGTTGCAAACTACTTTTCAAGAACAATATTCGGCGTATCAAAAACTCACGGAAGATCAAAGTGAGTTGACCCGTGAGGAAGCACACCTTCAAAAGCAAATCCTGAAGGACATGCGAATCCTTGCAAGCGGAGGCGCCAGAAGCGAGCTCCAAAAAGTATTTTCCGGACTTTGTAAAATAGGACGAGTCGTCGGTGGGGCATCACTCAGAGGAGCCGGTCTGGGGGGAAGTGTATTGACGAGTGGGTTGACTCTACCGTTACGTTGGATGGCGAAGATCGGTATCGGCGCGGTTTCGCGAAAATCCAGGAGCCACGATGATCCTCGAGGACCGAGTTATCTCGAGTTTATTGGCGGAAAGCAGGCTATGGGAAATTGGCTCTCAGTCGCATGGCAATCCTTTCGAGTGGCATTTTATTCGGGAAATCCCTGGTTGCTCGCAGTTTATGGTGTGGCCTCGATCGACATGCAAGCCGAAAGCTTTTGCAAGCAAGACGGAGTTAAAACGCCGAAAGCTGACCGTTTTTGCCGAAATTTTGATCGACTGAAAAATGGCGAATATCAAGTCACCGAGACCGGGCGCGGGCTCGGCGTAAAGCTCGGGCAATATCTCCTTCATCAAATCGATTTTCGAAGTGATGAAAGTTTGAATCCCCGTATTTGTGAAGCGCCACTTCGAAAACAGTTCAGGGTTGCTCGTCGGGCGGTCGAGCGGCTGAAGGAAAAATTAGCTCCCCTGGGACTTTTTGATTCTAAAAGCCCGGCCGATATTTTAATCATTCCACCGGAGGCTGAGAACGGATGCGTTTCACTGCAAGTACAGAATCTCACTCAGACTCAGAGTGAGTTCATAGCGTCTGAAGGCGACTTAATTATCGATGGCATTGCGTTTAGCACCCAGCTTAAGCCGCTCGAGGTGGTGCCGTCTGCAACTCCTTTGCCCACTGCGGTTCCAACAGCGACTCCAGATTTTTTGAAAGATGAGGAGATATGCAAGTCGGTATGGGGCGCTAAGATCTATAAAGAGGCCACCCGTAAGCAGGATCTCGAAATGAAATGGAATGTGGTTCAAATGGCCATCAGTCCTGGAAGATTTGCCGAGCCTGTGCTCGAAAACGTAGTGATGAATCCAAAACTATTGGTTCAGGAGCCGATGAACGAATTAGCTTCAGGCAAAAATGTAATTTTGATCATTGCGCCGTCTGATCAGCAAATTTCGGATTACGAAGAAGCCCAATCCAAACTCGAGGCATGGAAAGGCGAGTTTAGAACGTTGGATCAAAAACTGACCGTTTTGATGAAAGAGAAGACCTATGCATCTTGTCTAATTGCCCAAAAGGAGACAAGGTTCAGTTATTTGCGTTATGTCGAATTGAAAGACCTCATCAGTGAAATGCAAGTGGCCGAGCGCATTCGCGAGCTTCAGCTTTTCAAGAAAGAAGCTCGAAAATCGCGAAAGCTCAAACTCGATTGGCAGATTCTCGAAATGAAATCCCTGAATGACATTCGAAAGTTGCTTGCAGACCCCACGCTTCAGAATCTGATTTTGGTTTCTCATGGCGAATCAAACGGAAAAATTGTAGATGCTGAATTTAATGAATTGCCGCACAATGCCTTTGCTAGTATTTCTCCGAATTTACAGTCGGTACATTTTTTCTCGTGCCATAGCGGAGATGCGGTAAAAAGTTATCGGCTGAAGGAGTTGTTATCATCCCAGTCGAGTTTTCATCAAACCCGAGTCGTGGGACATGTTCATTCGGCATCTTTTCTCGAAGAAGAGAATTCGGCACCGGACCTCGAGCTCGGCAATTTCATTGAACGAGTGGATGGTGAACTTTACCGAACGCTCTCGCAAAACATTCAAAATCAGGTGATCCGGCCCGGGGCATTAGCCCAAATGCCTGAATTGCAGGAATGCAGGATTCGATTTGACGGACTTGCTATTTCTAAGGGTGCGTTTCATCTGAAAGTGAATCGACATTGGGCATTGACCGAATATCCTGGTGAGGAAAAGACCCAAGTTACGTTTCCTTGTGATTGGCTCAACGAGAGCGCTGCTTCGAAAAGCATTTTGATCACTCTAGAAAATCCGAACTTGCTGGTCAAGTCGACCATTCAGAGTCCGTTGGTAAAAGTGGTGATCGATGGGCCGGATGGAAGAATTGCGTCTGTTCTGAACGAGCCACCTAAGCCCCGCGAAGATGGCTCGATCGGGTTTATGAAATGGATAATAGAATAAGACATCCCCATGCAGCGTGGCTGCATGGGGATGCTAGAATTCCCCCCAAGTGATATCAGTTCAGATCGGCGACAATCTGATCGACTTGTGCTGAATTCAACGATGAATTGGCGAGCACGTTTCGAACCTGATCAGCAGGGATAGTGATATTCATTTCCTGTGTGAGCCCTCCTGAGGTTTGAATATTGGTTTTTACCAGTGACGCGAGGTTTGAAATGGCTTCGCGGTCATCGATGAAGGTATAGCGTTGTGACAGGAAGTCTTCAATCGCATCCTGACGGAGTTCTTGATTCGCATCGAGAATGATCAACACGATTCCCAAAACCCGTGAAGTGGTGCTTGGGCTTGAGGTCAGAATAAAACCACCCCAGGCGACCAATCCACCCATGACTACGCCAGAAACAGCGTGGGTAGGGTTTGTTCCCAGATGACGGGCAGAGCGCAGCATGGTGACTACTCCTGCATTGGCATCGGTTGTAGGAAGGGTGAGTGCGGCACCGAGACTTGCACAGATTGTTAATGCGAGTGCTAGTTTTTTCATATCGTTCTCTCCTGATCAAGACCACCTGTCTTTCACCTTCCCCAAGGTTTTCGAGAATCGGCGGTCAAACATTCTCGAATTGAGTTCAACCTGTCATGTAGCATTTTGCGGGTCAAATCGAGCAATTTGAACCAAGCGCCGTGTCTGGAGTTTCAATAAAGAATGCATGCATCAAGTGCCATTCAATCGCGTTGATCAGGATGCATTGCGAGGTCGCGAGATATTTTGTCGTGAAAAAAGATTCGCTTCAGTGCGTAAGTTG
>CAIKYX010000083.1 GCA_903831745.1 Oligoflexia bacterium | reverse complement strand
GCTTGCAGTCGAGCTTCTGAAAGGAACCATTTCGAATCCTGATCTCGCGAACGGCATGGTACGAATCTGAATCGACTATGATCCTAAAAAAGAGACCATGGTCATCCAGTCTTAACTCGTGACTTAGTTTTGCGGGTTAGAGAGCATAATCGAAGTGGGACGAGGCACTGAAGAGGGCAATGCGCCGAAATCGCGGCGGCGCTCGTCTTGGGCCCGTCTCCAATCGGTTTTGCAACCTTTGGTCGTGGTTTTTGAAGCGGCATCGTAAAGAACCGAGCCGTAATACCAGATGATCGAATTGGTAGATTCACGGATCGGGGTTTCGCTTGCAGGTTTTTGAAGTTCGGCGCCGTTTACTTTTGCACACCAGCCGTAATAAAGGATGTCGCCATTTTCTTTAGTGACGGTCTTTTGTTCGAGGCCTTGTACGCCGATTAACATCGGACCTTCTTCGTTAAATTTCACCCGAATTTGGTGGGCCTTGTCTACTGCAGCGACTCTTTCAGCGTTGTAGGCATCGACAAACTTGCGGGTAACGCTCATGACGGTCGGTTGCCCGCCGCTTGTTTCGAGGAGTGCGTTGTAATGTCCGTCGATAAATGCAGAGTTGTCTTCGTCGACGATCTTGATCTTCAGGTTCGACGGTTCGGCCAGACTCAATGACGTAGCCAGGGTGGATGTCAGAACGAGAAGTGCAAGAGATGTAAAGTTCATGAAAAAGACCTCCGAGATTGGAGGCTAGCCTATGGCAATTATTAAACTATTGCAATATAAAAATTAGCAGACTTTACCGGGGTTTAAGAGGCCTTTTGGGTCGAAAGTCCGTTTAATTCCGCGAAAGAGTTCAATCTCTGCAGTCGATCTCGAGAAGTGAAGGGCATGGCGTTTCAGTATCCCGATGCCATGTTCGGCCGAAACGGAACCTGAAAAACCGGCCAACACCTGAAAGAGTTCTTCATCCGACTTCTTCATTTTGCTGATGAATTCAGCGGTCTCGAGGCCTGCTGGTTTTGGAATGAAGATATGAAGGTTTCCATCGCCGATATGTCCGAAGAAGAACACCTTGAATCCTGGCAACGATTGTCGGTAACGTTCTTGGATGACCGAGTAAAACTCAGTCAGGCAAGCGACCGGAACCGACACGTCTTCTTGATGAACCCGGTTGCCGGCGAGGATGCTTTCGGCAACTCCTTCACGGTATTGCCAAAGATGAGCGGCCTCGCGATCATTCTGGGCCATCACTCCATCCAGCACGAGATTTTTATCAAATAGCTCGCTGAGAAAGGCTTCTGCTTCTTCGAAAGGGGTGTTCTCGATTTCCATCAGTACATAAACTTCGCCTGGTGTTTTTACAGGCGACGGTTTCGAAAAATGCGAAACCACGGAATCTAGGCTCGCCCGATCCAGGCATTCAAAAGCGCTGAGATTGGGCATTTTTTTACGGGCATGGGTAAAAAGCGAAATGGCGGAAGAAAAACCATCGAGCGAAAAAAAGAAAACCAGTTTCGAACGCGGAAGTGGGGCAAGTTTCAGCGTTGCCTCTGTAATGACGGCAAGTGTGCCTTCGCTTCCGATTAAAAGTTGCCTGAGATCAAATCCGGTATTATTTTTTTCGAGTTCGCCGTTAAAGTGGTGAATGGTTCCGTCCATGGTTACAGCGGTGAGTCCCAAAACCCAGTTTCGGGTGTTTCCGTAGCGTAAGACCCGAACGCCCCCGGCATTGGTAGCGATGTTTCCTCCGACCTGAGATGACCCCTTCGATGCGAAATCGACAGGCCAGGTCAGCCCATTAGGCTCGCAATGCTCATGTACCGCCTGAGTGATCGCGCCTGCCCCTACTTTAAGTGTCAGCGCAGTTTCTTGCAGGGGGCCAATGAAATTGATTCGTTCGAGCGAGAGTACGACTTCACCATTCTGGGCGACGGCGCCCCCCGATAAGCCGGTTCGGCCGCCGGACGGAACAATCGAAATAGCGTGATTCGACGCCTCTTTTAGGATCATGGCCACTTGTTCGGTCGACTCCGGAAAGATTACGGCGCTGGCCTTGGGAGTAAGGATGTTGCTCCAGTCCTGGGCGTAGGTAGTCAGTGTATCCGGGGCGAGTGAAATCTGGTGGGGGCTTAGGGATTGGCTTAAAACCGCCAAAAAATTGTCGATTAACTTCATTGAGAACAGAATACAGGGACTTTGGCAAGGGCTGCAAGGGCGGATTCTGGTCAAGAACTAAATTTGCATTATTCCAATTTTTTTAATAAACTTAGTTTAAGGAAGTGGGGTCAACCGTCTCGGCCCAGGAAACGAGACGCAAGCCTAAGCGACGATTTTAGTCGACTGGCGGAGGAGATACGGTCATGGAAATCACTGAAGTGAAGGTTTTTCCGGTACACGAGGAAAAGCTGAAAGCGTATGTGACCATCGTGTTAGACCATAGTTTTGTAGTCCGTGATCTTAAAATCATCAACGGCTCTACTGGCCTTTTCGTCGCCATGCCCAGCAAAAAACGTGCTGACGGAAGCTATAAAGACGTTGCCCATCCTTTGAATAAGAATACCCGGATGATGATGGAAAAGAAGATTCTCGAAGCCTACCTCTCTGAGATCAAGAAGGGTTCAGGCCAGGCATCAGACGGCACCCCGGAAGACGACGGATTTCACGAACACGCCGGCAACGAATAGTTTTTCCTTTATAATCCTTCAATACTGACACTCTTGCACCTCAAGCCCAACTATGTTATTCCTCTAAGTCTGCCAATCAACTTTCCTTAATGGACAGTAAATCGCAAAAGTTTCTCCGGCCAGAAATGGTCGGGAATGTGTGTTGGGGCGTCGGCAAGTGGTAAGCTAGCGGATTTTGATTCCGCCATTCCAAGGTTCGAATCCTTGCGCCCCAACCATTTCTTCTTAAAACCCATTTTAACATCGCCAAGCTACAGACTCGCCGAGATGCGGAGTACTTTACGTACGCCTTACTCGGCTCACTTTGTTTGGCTTCCTTAAAAAGGGTTTTAAGAAGAACTGGTTTGTGGCAGCGAGGTTCGAGACTCGCGAGTAATTCTCAGAATTACGAGCTTAAGGTTCGTAGGCCGCCACACGGAAGTGTGAGGCCGCGCTGAAGCGTAGCGGAAGCCCGAGCCGGTAGGCGAGGGGTGAGGTCAGGATGACCGAGCCAATCCTTGCGCCCCAACCATTTTTCTTTTTCACCACTTTCGGCTAGTAGATCAAACGGCTTTCTGTAAACAATCCCAATACTTCCATCAGTCAAAACCAGGTTCGATACAAAGGTTTTTAAGATTTTCACTTTTTTGGATTTGGATGCCGATTCCCAAATACTTTCAGTACGTTCCAAGAGTTCGATCAAAGTTATGCCTTGATTGATTCGATCATCAGCTCCATTTTCTACGGCATCAATTTCCCGCTTGAGTTGTTCCTGTTCTGTCTTGAGAGCGTCGTCGGTCGTTTTCCATTCTGAGGGAAGAACTAACCCGTTAAGGCGGTCTTCGTAAGCGTGTTTACGGAATTGGAATAGCTGCTGATAACGAGCGTGTGCGCCCATTAGCCGCTGATTCTCGGTGGCATCCATCTGTTGGTGATGTCTAATCAATGTTTCTTTCATCCATCCAACTTTTTCAGGGTTAAAAGTTAAATTATGAATGACGTTTAAGAATAGTTCTTCAAGTTCTGATTCTTTGTAGCTAACTTTCAATCTGCCTTTAGTTTTTAGGTAGACACGGTTGCGTTGAGAACAGCGTTTGCTCATGCGGCTACTGCAACGATAATAAACGTGCTCATTTTTACTTCCGTCCAAAAGAGGCTTAACTACAGTTTCGGCGGTAATTGAGCCGCCACATTGTCTATCGGTTACCCGACCGATGATTTCTCGTATGCAACCCGGCGGCGTCATCATCGATGTTGCTGTCGATCAGGGCGGAGCGGTCGAAACTTCTCGTCCGACGTCTCACGAGCATCCGACCTACACAGTCGAAAACATTATTCATTATGCCGTTCCGAACATGCCAGGCGCGGTACCTAGAACTTCGACTTACGCCCTCACGAACGTAACCTTGCGATACGCACTCATGCTGGCCAATCTGGGCTGGAAAGCCGCTGTTACCAAAGATGCTGCCTTGATGAAGGGTGTGAATCTTTGCCACGGAAAACTGACCTACAAAGCGGTTGCAGACGATCTGGGGTTGCCTTTCTCTCCAGTTCCGCTCTAAACTGATGGTGTATGAAAAAATTCGGGCTCATGTTGGGCATTATCAATACCGTTGCGATAGCGGCGTTGCTGGGTCTTTTTGTGTACACCAAGCTCGTATTCAAGCCAGCTCCCATCACTGAGATGAAGGAGCGCGAGCGCCTAATGCAAACCGGACATAAGGGCGGGCCTGATAATGATGCCAAGAAGTTCATGTTTGTGATGGATCCGATCGCTACCAACCTTGATCCTTATGTCGAAGACGGAAAAGAAAAGAATCACTTCGTATCGATGACCGTTGCGGTAGAGCTTCGCAGTGAAGAAGACATTGAGAAGTTTAAGGTGGTAAAATCCGTGGTCATGGACAAGATCATCCAGAATCTTGGAAAAAAGAAATTCGAAGATTTGAATCAGGTTCAGGGGCGTTATGTCTTTCGTTCGCAGATCATTGATGCGGCCAATGAGTATCTCAAAGTTCCGATGGTCTCTGATGTTTACTTCAGCGATTTTCTGCTTCAGTAGCCTTAGATGTTCGAACGCAAGGCCTAGTTCATGAAAAGGAGTGCCCTTAGAAATTCTTCCATGGTGAGACTACTTTTAAGTAAGCGGACAAGTTTTTCATTTAGCAAAAGATCCGATTTTGTTGAATATCCTGATGTGATGATACTGATTTGATGAACACTGTTTCCGGGGGGAATCTTGTCATGAAATTTCGGTTCACCAATTTTTTTCAATTTTTTTAGAAATTGTACTCGTTTCGAACCATCTTTTCCCATTTTTCGATCAAGATAATGCGCGGCAACTGCATTTCGATAAGCAGTTTGATGAATGACCGTGTCTTGAAAGACTTTAAAGGCAGCAGAGTGTCCTATTTTGCTCGCATCTGCGAAATAAGGATCTATGCAATCTATCAACGAGAAAATGATTGAAAAAGAAAAAAGCTTTCCACGTACTTTTTCATTGATTGCATTTAATAAAAGATCACGCATTGAGCGCTTGACGATACTGCTCGTGGTCAAATCGCTCGAATGAGCACTGATCGATATCAGATCTCTCGATAAGCTTGATTCAAAAATATCTGCAATTTGAGGGACTAATTTTTCTATCCGCTTCAATTGAGGATTCGGCAAGGCTGGGTGATTTTCAAAGTTTTGAAGCAGTAATCGAAAAGCAATGGGTGATCCCAAGCCGTACTTGCTCGAGTTCCGCACCAATTTTCGGCGGGGTTTGGCCGATCGGCGCATTTTCATGACTTGCATCTTTCAAACTTTCGGGTGAGTTCGATCACGCCAAGTTTTTCAAAAAAATTTGCCATTGAAGTGGAACAATTCAAAATCTCTAGAAACTTTTTCAGGTTCTCACGATCTTGCCGGGTGGAGCGTAAACCATAGTGAGAGGCGATAAAAAGTATTGGAGTTGAAAAGTTATATCCGTTGATGAAATTGATGTGCTTCATTTTTTTAACTTTTCCCAAGATTGTCTTGGTTCTAATTCTTCGATTCTCGAGAGAATGCTCAAGTTCCTCTAATAAGACTAAAAAAACTGACAAAGATTCGAGTACTGTTTCCTGGTAAAGCTGAAAGGGGTTTTTCATGGCTCTTTTAAACTGTGCCTTAAACGGTATATTAGTTTGTATAGACGACTTTCGATAGCCCTCTGTCATGTCCCTGATCCGGTGAGGGAACACTGAACAGATACTCGCGGTCCAATAGATGTCCATGCCAAGGCCGCTGCACTCATTGAAGAGCGTAGTCAAAGGCAAGCCGGGCTTCGAATAGCCGAAGCGTTCACTGATCAAGAAATGAAGTCCTTCGTGAGTTATCTGAGGTGCGGAAATCAGATTCATGAAATCAGAGGTCATTTCATTTTTTTTTAGATCATATGTAAATGCGTCATAGGAGGGCATGATTCTACGGAGTTTATTTCGGATTCGGCTGATGCTAATTTTCTTGGCGGTTAAAAAGCGAACCAGCAAATCAAGGCTAGTTGAATCCACTAGGCTGAATTGAGCAGGGTCAAAAACCTTTCCAGGTGAAAAAATCATTTGGACTTCCTTACTAGTATGATTCGAATCATTTCATCAACGCTGATAAGGTATTTCGATGGTAACGAGTGCATGAATTTAATGGGATCTAGTGAATGAATTTGGGATTTATAAAGGGACACACCATTGAATCGAAAAAAAATTTCGTCTAACTTGATTCGAAACGGTGAAATTCTTCGCTCAAACAATTTGAAAAGCAAATTTCTATCTCGTTCAATATTTGACTTGAGAGAAAATACGGGGTTTTCAGGGTAAAGTTTTTTTAGCCCTAAGATGTCCTTGGAATCAATTCCTTTGCACATAAAATGAGTAATCAGAGAAATGTAAATGCAGGCTTGGGCCAGATGAAAGTAGCCATACCGCTTCAAGCATGACGCTAAAAGGCTGTTTTCTTCGTCGCTGCATTGAATATAGGTATTGTAAAATGCACTGAATTTTTGAGCTTCGGTTTTGTTGTAGATACTACTCAGTAGTTCCGTTGAATCTGCGAAGGCTTCCTCCAGCATTGCATCCAGTAAAAATTCCTTTTCTTTTTGTTTTTTATTGTTGGAAGTTATTTTTGATTTTTCTGAATTCGACATCAGAATTTCAGAGGCTATGACATGGCAGCACTCGTGGACAGCGCTCGAATTAAAATTGATTCGCATTCCTTTGACATCGTCTAACGTAAAAATATTGGGGCGAGTTTTTTCTAACGTATACAGGGTATTGATGTTGGTCAGATAGGGCAATAACTTTCTTTTTTTGATCTCGCCCAGCGCGAGAAAAGGAGAACTAAAGTAATTCATCGGGTCTCGCGTGGTAAAGCGGTATTTGAACGCAATAGTCTTGTCTCGGATTGCCCTAAAGATCGGGTTTGAGTGGTAGAGGATTGCATCGCCAATATTTCTGGTCAGGACATTGGGTTGAGGTGGCATGCTTTCGGATATTTTTAGAAATTGATGCACTTTCATCTTAAGATACCAAGTAAAGTCGGGGTGGAGTCATTTCCATTTCTGGCTGAATGAAGCATTGAATACTGGTGCGATGCCCCGTCTCGAATCCTGAGACTGCATGGGGTCGCGAGGAATCTAAGATCAGCAAGTCTCCGGCTTTAGGCGAAATAACATGGGGTTTGGGCAAATAATCTTGCAGATGATCTCTGATTTCTGGATCAAAGGCACGGGTAGCAATAGCAATATAGAGTAAATTATTTTCGGTTTTACTGTTGAGTCGAAT
>CAIKYX010000082.1 GCA_903831745.1 Oligoflexia bacterium | reverse complement strand
CCCCAGACGCGACTAAAAGTAAATGCCGGTGCCGGCTCCTCGCGACGGTGATCAGGATCCTGTGGGCGCAGCCACGCCCATCGTTGATGGTGAGGGATAAGGCAAAATTAGATATTTTAAATACCATTGATTTTTCTATTTACAAATGATCCAGAAAATATTAACTGATGTAAATCGAATCGTAATTTTTACGATTTCAAAAAAAATCTGATTACTCGGGCATCAAACACAAATCAATGCACAGTCTCGGTCAGTTTAACTAACCTGCCCCCTGCAGTCCAGTGCGCAATTCGTTATCTTGCTCATCCTGAATTAAGCCTACAAGACCTAGCTCAAGAGTTTGGAATTAGCCGGCAGGCTGTGCATAAAAAAATTCATCCTGTTATCAAATACTTAGAGTTTTATTCGCCATCTGCTTCAGCTACTCCTGTAATTGACCCTTCCGAGCTGCTCCGGCTTAATTCTGAGATCTCCAAACTCAATGCATTAGTCCAGCACCTACGACGTCAACTCACACTTAAAAGTGTCACTATTTTTTTACTGACGGCATTTCAGGAACGTGTGAGTCGGTTTTTCCCCCGTTTTAAATTAAACCGCCTCGAAGCACGTGAAAAGCTTTACTGCTTAAAGATGTTAGAAAAGTTTGTCGCTCAAGGAGGCCTAATAAAAGACTTCGCCGAAGCAATGGGAAGATCTATTGAGACACTGACACGGTGGAAGAAGGCCTATCAGATTCATGGTCTTGCTGGATTAACTGATAAAACAACTCGTCCTTCAAGCTTTGGTAATAAAATCCCTCTATGGATCAAGGAGCATTTAATAAGATTGTTTTTAAAATTTCCGGTTTGGACTCCTTATCAATACCACTCATATCTAAAGCACAATCCCGCGACACATTGGTACATAAGCCTACCCACCATTAAAAAAATAAAAGATGTTCACACTAAACGCTCTGCAGCAGAAGATGAGCGCATAAAAAAACGATGGTGCTTTGCTCCCGGAACGGAGGCCTGGACGGTGGACTTTACTTGTATTTTAAAAACTGATCACTACAAGCTACAGCTTTTTACGGTCTCTGATGCTAGGTCTCGCTATGTTTTCGAGTCAGTACTCCTGCTAGAGACCTCCACAGAGCTTGTTATTAATCATTTAGAGAATCTCTTTCTAAAATACGGAAAACCAGATTTAATAAAGGCTGACAATGGTCCTGAATTCCGGATGAACTGCAGAGAAATGCTTCGAAACCTTTGTGTTCATTTGCTTAATAGCTCTCAATACTATGGTCAATTCTGTGGTGCACACGAAAGATTGCACAGGACACTAAAAACCAATATTTCTTCCTTTGAAACTCATAAAAGCCTAACCCGCCTAGTTCAAGAGATTAACTTATTTAGAGAAGAATATAATTACGAAATGCCTCAGGAGTATCTTGAAGGCGCAACGCCCGCTGAGACCTACTACGGCAATAAAACCTTTGTTCCTAAAGGCACTGAAATAATCAAACCCTATCGAAAAGAAGGGCAACTTCGTATGAAATTTAAAAGTCGAGAAGGCAAACCCGCTCGCATCTCAATCAAAGAAATTACTACTGAGTCAGTCAAGCCTCTTCTTCCCTAGCTGACAAACACGCGGAAAATTGTAATTGGCTCAAAACTAGCGGGCTTACCACCGCTCTGTCTAATCATTACCAAAAAGGAAAACGTCGAAGATTTTGCCTCACCCGCCTCGGGATCTGCTCCATGAAGCCGCCCGAAAGTGCGGTCGTTTTACCTCAAATTTCATCAAAATTTGTCAACCTGTGACTATCTGCGAAATCTTCAATATGTGTGTTGACACTACAGGTACCAGTAGCCCAGAACTATCCCATGCTACGCTCCCAGGAAACGAGTGAACAAATTCCCCAATGAATTCTGAGGTGATGAGTGAGGATAGAAATAGATTTTCTACCTCATTCCCCT
>CAIKYX010000081.1 GCA_903831745.1 Oligoflexia bacterium | reverse complement strand
TTTGATCGTGAGGTTGACGGCGGACTACACCACCAGACACAAACATTATGCCGGCGCTGGTGATGCTCCTGGCATCGAAAATCGCGAATCGGCCGATTTGATGTCGGTATCCCGCCCTGTGTGTTCTACCTATGCGGTTCGAAACTCAAAACTCGACCAGTGGAATGTCAGCTTCAGAAACGAAACTTCGGTGAAAGAGGCAAAAATTTCTAAAGTTCACTTTATGTCTGATCCTAAGCGAACTTCGCCTGTGGTGGCAACCGGCTTGCTTTCGGCATCTTTTCAGGAACTTAAAAGCGCAAGTGTACTGATTAAAATCATTGGTAAGGCAAGTACTGGAAAAGCTACTTTGTACCGTGAAGTGATGGTGCCGACCGAGCAACTCAAGCGCGATATTAAATTAGATGAAGCGGGCTTGAAAATTGTGGGTCGAAGGGCCTCTACCGGTGAAGCGGGTATGTACGTCATTGGAAATTTTGAAGGCAAAGGAACAGATCCTGAAGTATTCGACGACGTCGACTTCTATGTCAGTTACACCAAAACTGCGACCGTGCGCCTGGTGTTGAATCCTTATGTGGGATTTACTTCGAAGAAGCCGGTGGATTTTTTGCCAAAGAATTTTACTAGCACTAAATACTACACTGGCTCTGATCTTACGCCAAAAGAGTTCAACAGTTTCTAATCAACGTATTGAATGATCAGGTCTTCAGCGCGCGTGAAATCACCAGGCGTTGAATCTGATTCGTGCCTTCTACAATCTGAAGAACCTTTGCTTCGCGCATGTAGCGCTCGACCGGAAACTCCTGCGTGTAGCCCGAGCCTCCGAGAACCTGAACGGCATCGGTGGTCACCTTCATGGCCATGTCGGTTGCGTATACCTTGGCTTGGGCCGCAGGAATCGAAAATGGTTTTCCGTTGTCCTTAAGATAGGCCGCCTTCTGCACCATCATTTTTGCCGCATGATAAGACGTCAGCATGTCGGCGAGCATAAAGCCTACGCCCTGAAAATCCAAAATAGGTTTGCCGAATTGCTCGCGCAGATTTGCATGGTGAGTGGCTACTTCGATTGCCGAACGGGCAACACCCAGGCCGGTGGCCGAAATGGTAATGCGACCGCCGTCGAGAGCAGAAAGGGCAATCTTCATTCCGTTGCCTTCGGTCGACAGTAAGTTTTCTGCCGGAACTTTTACCTGATCGAGAAGAACTTCCATGGTGTGATCGATATGGGTTCCCATTTTTTTCTCGCGCTTGCCCATTTTCAGTCCTGGCATGCCCTTTTCGAGAATGAAGCTTGAAACTCCTTTAGGACCTTCGCCGCCGGTGCGGGCCATCAGGATCATGACATTGGCAGTGTCAGCCTGAGTGATCCAAAGCTTGGTGCCGTTCAGTACGTAGTGATCGCCTTGTTTAACTGCGGTCGTACGCAAGCTCGCCGCGTCTGATCCGCTTGAAGGTTCAGAAAGGGCGAAGGCGCCTATCCATTCGCCAGACGCCAGTTTAGGTATATACTTCTTCTTTTGCGCTTCATTGCCGAAGGTCTGCAGGATAATTTGCGGTAGTCCGGAAACTGCAACACTGATCGCATAGGATGCGCTCACCGCTGCCAGTTCTTCGATGACCGCAATGTATTCCTGATACCCGAGGCCTGCACCACCATAAGCTTCTTCGGTGGGAATTCCGGTAAGACCAAGTGCTCCGAGTTCCTGAATCAGCTCGGGGCGAAAAGTGCCGGTCTCTTCATCGTGCTCGACAATGGGTGCGATTTTGTCGCGGGCAAATTTTCGGGCGAGGGCACGAATTTCTTGTTGGGCTTCGGTCTCAAAGGTCGAATCAAATAACATATCAGTGGCTTCCGTAAACAGGAAATTTTTTGCAAAGTTCTTTTACTTCGTTTCGGATTTTCTCGAGTGTGGCTTCATTGCCTTTGCATTCAAGCGCTTGATAGATCCAGTTTGCGACGAGCTTCATTTCGCCAATGCCTAATCCACGAGTGGTCATGGCCGGGGTTCCGATGCGAATTCCGCTCGTAATAAAAGGAGAGCGTTTCTCGCCAGGAATCGTGTTCTTGTTTGCGGTAATGCCAGCCTTGTCGAACCAGGCCTCGGCTTCCTTACCGGTAATTTCTCCACCCAAGCTCTTGGTCAGGTCGATGAGCATCAAGTGATTGTCGGTTCCACCAGTAACGATGTTGATTCCTTTTTCGATCAATGCTTGAGCGAGCGCTTTTGCATTGTTGATCACCCCTTGTTGGTAAATCTTGAATTCAGGCTCGAGCGCTTCTTTGAAGCTGACTGCCTTGGCTGCAATGACATGCATCAGTGGGCCGCCCTGAATTCCTGGAAAAATCAGCGAGTTGATGGCTTTGAGATTTTCCTGTGAACAAAGAATTGCTCCGCCACGAGGACCGCGAAGGGTCTTATGAGTGGTAGTGCTGGTATACGCTGCATACGGAATCGGAGAAGGATGAAGTTCTGCTGCAACGAGTCCTGCAATGTGAGCCATATCGACAAATAGTTTTGCGCCCACTTCATTGGCGATTTCGCCAAAAGTCTTGAAGTCGATAATCCGAGAATAAGCGCTCGCGCCGGCCACGATCATTTTTGGCTTTTCGCGCTTCGCAGTTTCGCGAACCTGGTTCATGTCGAGCAGATTTGTGGTTTCATCGACTCCGTAGTGAACTGCTTTAAAAAGTTTTCCGCTAAAATTAACCGGGCTTCCGTGAGTGAGGTGTCCACCGTGCGAAAGATTCATTCCAAGAATGGTGTCGCCGGGTTGCAGAAGTGAAAGATAAACGCCCATGTTGGCGTTTGAACCCGAGTGGGGTTGTACGTTTGCAGCTTCTGCCTTGAATAGTTTGCAGAGTCGCTCGATTGCAAGTTTTTCGGCAATGTCGACGAATTGGCAGCCGCCATAATAGCGCTTGCCCGGATAGCCTTCGGCATATTTATTGGTCATGATCGAGCCTTGTGCTTCGAGCACGGCTTTTGATACATAGTTTTCTGAAGGAATGAGCTCGAGACTGTCCTCTTCGCGATTGCTTTCGAGTCCAATGGCATCAAAAATCTCTGGGTCTTGTTTTGAAAGACTGTTTAAGAAAAATTGATTCATGATGTTTTTCCTTCCTTGCCGAGTTTTTCGATTCGGCGTAAATGGCGCTCTCCAGCTTCGGGTTGAGCTGAAAGAAACGCTTTGAGTATTGCTGTGGCTTTTTCTTCTGAAACAATGCGTGAACCCATGCACAGTACGTTCGCGTGATTGTGTTCGCGTCCGAGTTTGGCAACTTCTTCGCTCTCGGCGAGTACGGCTCTGATGCCGGCATAGCGGTTGGCTGCAATCGAAACACCCACGCCGCTTCCGCAGACAATCACGCCCAGGGTGTTGTTTTGGTCTCGAAGAAGTTTCTCGCAAACGAGTTTTGCGTAATCCGGGTAGTCGACGCTGTTTTCGGAATCAGTGCCCAAGTCTTCGAAGGTAACGCCCAAAATCGCGGCTTTATGTTTTAGTTTTTCTTTAAGCGCGAAACCCGCATGATCGGAAGCGATCAGAAGTTTCATGTCTTGTTCCATTTCTTGAAGACGAGCGATACGTTCGTGCCGCCGAATCCAAAGCTATTGCTCATGGCTGCGGCAACGGGTTTTTTTACGGCGCGGTTGGCGGTAAAATCAATTCCGGTTGCTGCACAGTCCGGATCCAATTTGTCTAAATTGATGGTCGGAGGAACAACTGAATCGCGAATCGCAAGCAGAGAGAATGCCGATTCAATAGCTCCTGCAGCTCCGAGCAAGTGGCCAGTCATGGATTTGGTCGAGCTGACGTGCAAGTTCTTTGAATCTGGAAAAAGTTTTGCAACGGCACGGGCTTCTTGAACATCGCCGAGTGGGGTCGAGGTGCCGTGTGCATTGATGTAGCTGATTTCGGTGGGAGCCAGGCCGGATTCTTTTAGTGCGATTTCCATGGCACGGTAGCCGCCGCTGCCGTCCTCTAAGGGTTGGGTGATATGAAACGCATCAGAAGTGGCGCCGTATCCCACGATTTCTCCGTAGATCTTTGCTCCCCGTTTTTTTGCAAATTCCATTTCTTCAAGAATCAGTACCGCTGAACCTTCGCCTAGTACGAAACCATCACGGCCTTCGTCCCACGGACGAGAAGCACGGTGCGGCTCTTCGTTTCGAGTAGAAAGTGCCCGCATCGCTGCGAAACCACCAACGCCCAAAGCGCAAACCACGGATTCGGCGCCGCCTGCAATCATCAGGTCTGAATCGCCTCGTTGAATGATTCGATAAGATTCTCCGATCGCGTGTGCGCTTGAAGCACAGGCAGAAACAGAGCAGTAGTTCGTATTTTGGGTATTGAGCATGATGCTCGTATGGCCTGCTGCCAGATTCGGAATGACTTGCGGGATAAAAAATGGAGTGATGCGTTTAAAGCCTTTGTCACGCAAGGTATTGTGAGTTTCCTCGATGAGTGGCAAGCCACCCATTCCGACTCCGATATTTACGCCGATGGTGGTGGGCGAGAATTGGTCACGGTAGTGATCTAATCCTGAATCCTGATAGGCTTCGACTGCGGCATTGAGTGCCAAATGGATGAAGCGATCCATGCGTTTTGCTTCTTTGGGCATCACTGCATGGGTAAGAGGGGCGTGCTCTTTACCGCGGGGATAAAGTGGTTCGGCCAAAGGACGGGTTGCATCAAAGTTTTTTACTTCACCGGCGATGTGCACTGAACACTCGGTTGCGTCAAAAAGTGTAATCTTTTCAATGCCGGATTTACCTTCGAGGATATTACTCCAGGTAGTTTCGCGGGTGAGTCCAAGGGGGCTGACGATACCGATTCCGGTAACCACTACACGTCGTTTTTGAGATGAAAGCATGGCTCGATTTTGTCGTAAAATCCGAACAAATTCAATCCAATAATTTTCTCCGGTTGATTTATTAAACAATAAAAGTTTACAAAATAAATTAAAAGAGATAATGTGCGGTGCATGAAGTTGAAAAACGCATCCAAATTGGGTTTGAGTCTGATCATCGCAGCGGGAATCAACGGGTGTAACCCCGTTCCTGGGCATAAGCTCTCTAAAGACGAACGGGTCTGGGACATGCATTGGATGTATTCCATTTTCGAACAAAATTATGCGCCGCTTGAATACAAGCAAGAGCTTTACAAATTCGACATGAAAACGCTCGAGACCAAGTACGATTCGCTTGCGATTGCCAGTTTCGATTTGGATGGTGCCGACAGCAATGATGCATTTTATGATCTGATGTTTTCTTATGTGGCGGAGTTTCATGACGCGCACACCAGCCCGTCTCTGGCGAACTCATCCCTTCCAGGGCGCGAGAAAGTCGCGTATCTGGGATTCAGCGGATTTCGTAACGGCGATAACCTCGTGGTCAAGAATCTGATGTCGACTTATACCAAGGCCGAAGGATTTCCGATCAAAGAAGGCGACGTCATTTTAAAAATCAATGGCAAGCCGCTCAAGCAAGCCATTACCGATGAATTGATTGCGATGCGAAACCTGGGTAATGATGAAGCCAACTTTACGTATCACATGAACAAACTCTTTTATCGGGTTTCGACACTGAACGGACTTCCGAAAGATCGCGCGGCGACCCTGTTGGTTCAGCGCAACGACAAAACGTTTTCGACCACTTTGCCGTGGGTGGTGCAAGACATGGTGGATTTAAAGGCTGAACAGCAAAAAGTCGAAGATGCAAAGAAAAAGAAAGGCTCGTCGCTTTCAAGCAAGCTGAAGAATGCGTTTCGGATTGCAGATGCGGTGAACCCATTTCGCTTTAACTTTCTTGGATTCGACGGACGGGTTCAGAATCCTCTCGAAGCAATTCAGAAGATCACTCGCTTTCCGGTTCAAGCCCTAGATGCGGAAGTTCAGTACAAGATGACGGACGGCTTCCGATTCGTGGACAACTATTCCGAGTTGGGTCTGCTTCCTGAATTGGCTACCGAAGACGAATCGGAGGATGCAGATGATCCGCAGAAAAAAATCTCTGATACTCGCGCGATACCAGAACACATTGTGCCTATTTCTGCAGGCAAAACCTATCCTGCTTATGTGACTCCGGTAAAATTGACAGGCAAAGACGGCGCCCCGACCGGTCAGACCCTGCTCGTGGGGTATATTTATCTGGATACCTTCTCGCCCGACGAGAGTGACGAAAACAAAGTGGTGGCCGAATTCCGCGCAACCCTTGCTGAGTTTCAAAGTCTGGGAGTGAAAAACATTGTCATTGATACTCTGAATAACGGTGGCGGTTCTCTCAGTCTCGGAATGAAGCTGGCGCGTTCACTTTCAAATGATAAAGCGGACGTCAAAATGCCTTACTTTCAATTCAAGAAAAGTGATACCTGGCACGATGAGTTTCAGGAGCAGTCGCTTAATGGTGCAAATCCAACGATTCGCGACCTCGCAAAAGACGCGCTGTTGGATTGGGATAAAAGCGATGCGCATTCGAAAGATCGATTGTCGAAACCCCATTCTCTCGACATCCTTGCGCCGTTTGCTCTCGAGGCCAATCCAGATCTGAACGCAAAATTCAATGTTGTGCTCCTGGTAAACGAAATGTGTGCTTCGATGTGTGATATTTTTGCAGGCATCCTTCAGGATAACAAGTTGGCCACCCTTATGGGAACCCGTTCGATGGGGGCAGGCGGAAACGTGGTCAACCACCAAGAAGCGCCTTCAAGCCATCTCGATCTTCGCCAAACCGAGTCTTTGATCCTCAGAAGCAACGGTGCGCCTACCGGAACCACCGCGCTCGATGCAACCGTGTACGTAAATAACAAAGGACCTGGAGAATTGATCGAAAACAAAGGAATTACCCCAGAAGTCGAAATCAAGGTCAACGAATACGCGAAAGACAAATATCAACAAGTGTTGCAGAAGGCGATGGATCTCTTAGCCGGAAACGCAGTGGCAGAAGCAATTCCGGTCAAGCCTCCGGTCAGACACCCGGGATTTAAGTATTAGGACAAGGCACTCAGTAAGTGTGGCTTTGCCACCTTACTAGTGCTGAAGTAATCACTTGCGCTCCGCTGGAATGATTCATGATTCAGCGGCACTTAAAATGTTGTACAGAATATGACTGCTTCGAGTCCTGGATCGTAAAAGACAACTCCTGATTCTTAAGTTCGATATTCAGTTCGTACTCAGAAGTTTTCGCATGAAAATGATTCTCGTCCGTCTGAGTGACCAGCGACTCGAAATAAATTTCGAGCATCTGGGTGTCGGCTCCGATGCCTTCTTGAAACATGAACAGGCCGGAAGGTGATTTCAAGATCTCGGCCCAAGTGTAGGACGAGGGAACCCAAGGGTCTTGTTTTTTGCACGAGTAGATGGTTTCCGCAGTGGGATTGGCTGAAGCTGCAGAACAAGCGAAAATCGTAACGAGTGATAGAACTAATATTGATTTCATCAAATTAGTTTAACGGCAACATTGAATGATGCGCAATGCCCGCCGTGTCACGAGCATGAATGAATTGGGTTAAGTCTTTCTAGCGGGGAGTGAAAGATTAATCCGTTCCTCTCGCACTTTGACCATGGTAGTTTCAGTCTTTCTTAATTGTTTGATTTGCGACCATGAAACTATTT
>CAIKYX010000080.1 GCA_903831745.1 Oligoflexia bacterium | reverse complement strand
TTAGTAAAAATCGTATTCTTTGAGATCGTCATCACTGCATTTTTATTCGTACGTAGTGAAGTACCTGGAGCCACACCGAAGTAACCCGCTTCAGGATTAATCGCGTACATGCGGCCGTCCTGATTGATCTTGATCCAGGCGATGTCATCACCGATGGTCGAAATTTTCCAACCACTCATCGATGCCGGTGGAATCAGCATCGCAAAATTGGTTTTGCCGCACGCACTCGGAAATGCTGCAGCTACATAAGTTTTCTCGCCCTTCGGTGATTCTGCACCGAGAATGAGCATGTGTTCTGCAAGCCAGCCTTCTTCTTTGCCCATGAATGAGGCAATCCGAAGGGCAAAACACTTCTTACCAAGCAGGGCGTTTCCGCCGTAGCCGCTACCGTAAGACATGATGAGTTTCTCTTCAGGAAACTGCGTAATGTATTTCTCTGTCTTGTTCGAAGGCCAAGAAACATCTTTTTGGCCCGGCTGCAAAGGCGCGCCGACCGAGTGCAAGCAATGAACAAAAGAACCTTGGCCAAGTTGCTCGAGCACTTTCGCACCCATTCGGGTCATGATTCGCATATTCACCACGACGTAGGGTGAATCGGTAATTTCGACACCAATCTGAGAAATCGGACTGCCGATTGGGCCCATACTGAACGGGATCACATACATCGTGCGTCCCTTCATGCAACCAGCATAAAGCTTGTTTAAGATCGCTTTCATCTCGGTCGGATCCATCCAGTTATTGTTTGGGCCGGCATCATCTTTCTTGCGGGTACAAACAAAAGTGCGGTCCTCAACGCGAGCAACATCGCTCGGATCAGAAAGAGCGAGGTAACTTCCGGGACGTTTTTCTGGATTCAGTTTCTTCAGGGTTCCTGACTTGACCATCTCGCCTAAGAGGCGGGTATTCTCTTCTTCGGAACCATCACAGTAATAAATTTGATCCGGTTGGGTAAGGGACGAAATTTCAGCAACCCAACGCTTCAGCTCTTCATTTTGTATTGTAGGCATAGACTAGAATTACAACCATTTAGAGCTTGCGTCAATCGTGCAGGGCACTATTTCAATGCGTTTTTGACGGGTATTTTTCTATGGATTTTGTTGTGCAAAAGCGACGACTAACGCATCGATTTTTTGGTGCATCATCTGGTCCTCAGTAGCCTCACTTCCAGATGAATATTGGTATTCTGTGAAGACGGTAAACGGCTCGTAACTGCCGTTTGCCGCGTGAAAATATCCGGCGAGGTTACTGACACCCGAAAGAGATCCTGTCTTGGCAAAAACTTTACCCTTGGTGTAAACACCCGTCAGACGAGACCTTAAGGTTCCAACCGGACCACCCGACTCTGGAAGCGCCTTTACCAACTCGACGAAATAAGTTTCAGTCATGAGTTTTTGCAGAAATAAATACATCGCACGAGCGGTCACCCGATCTTCAGGAACCAATCCCGATCCATCATAAATCAAAAAATCTTTAAGCAATCCCGCGTCACTACCCAACACCTGATGCAAGGTCAGCATCGATGCATTCGCCAGCGGATCCGAAATGCCGAGCGCGTAGTTATTCTCGACGAACAAGCGGTCGCCAATGATATTCAGACTTTTTTGTAGAAACGGAGGCAGGATCTTTTTCAGAGGCAGCGAAGAAAGATCTACGTGAAGGGCTTTTGTTCCGGTTTCGCCTGCGTTTGCATTGATGTGCAGGATCCCTGCGGTCTTAAGCGCACCCTGAAACAGATTTTTAAGCCATTTGGCCCCCTGATGCACCGGCAGGTTCAGGTATTCGGTTTTGCCAGTCGCAAAGCTACCCGTAATTTTATACTGAATGATGCGCCCGAGATCGTTTTGAACTGGCGTGACGGTCAGCGATGTCGACTGTCCTGGGTTCAAATTCACGGTCACCGGAACTGAAACGCCCGCAGTACGCCACACTCCCTCGCTTGCTGACTTTACCTCGTAAATGCCGCAGTTTTGATTGAGCATGAACTCGGTGACCATGCCCATATCGCAATCCTTAAGCCAACTCTCTTTCCAAAGCTTCTGCCTCTGAAACCGCTCAAGGTCCTGGCGACCGCTCGTCGTAATCTGAATCGCTCCCGATACCTTTTGAATGCCGTTTTTCTTAAGCTCCGCAATGACCTTGTTGATACGATCCAGCAACCCTTCGCCGTAATCTTCATTTCCCCAGGTCGGATCGCCCGAGATCGTAAAGACAGGCTCAGATAAAATATGGGTATCCGGATCGAATTTTCCGTCAAAACTGTTTTTGAACTGAAAATCCTGATCGCCGTGCCTGAGCACACGAAGAGAGGTGCTGGCAGTAATGACTTTCATGACCGAAGCCGGAGCCATGGGCAGGTCGGCGTTTTGTTCATGGCCAAACTGACCTGGCCACATCATTCCAAACTTGATATCCGTGGGGCCTGAATCAACACTATTAGTATCGGCCAGAGCCGAAGGAAGGGGTGAAAAAAGGTAAATCAGGACGATTAACACATTCACGGAAAAGGGTTTAACACATCTTGGCGCAACTTTCTATTTTCCTTTGGATTTGATTCTTTTTTTAAGCTATTCTGGGCCGTATGAATCCCGAAATTAAGCTACAGCTCAAAGGCCTTACGTTTGTCGGCATGCTCGTCGCCGCAGCAGCAGTGATATTAGTCTTCTTTTTCAAGGACATGACAGATTTATCGTTCATGGGTGCCTCTGACAAATATCGTCCGCATTTTCCAGCCGTTCCGACGACCGACATCACCCAGGCGCCTCAATGTGCTCCGGGATACGACAAGACCTGGATCGGCTGCCAGAAGCTGAATAACTAAACTAAATTAGTTTATCTGTTTTTCAACCACACTGTAACCGCAAGTCCTGCGATGAGTGCAACGAAAGTGACCAAGGCTTCGTAGCCTTTGTTTTCGCGTGCGAGCTTTTTCGAAAACGCAAACGCCTCGCGGTTCGGATTCACTTCGAGAAGCTGATCGATCGAAGGCCCGAAAAAAGCGGGCACAAAGCGGGGCACTAACGAGCAGTAACGAGCATAGCGTTCTTTAAAGTTTTCTTTCAGGTACTCTTCTTCATCCCGAATCACCCAATGGTAATTCACACCGAACAGAACGAGACCCACAACCGCCAATCCATACATGTTCACAGCGAAAGCAGCGCCGACCATCATGATCAGGGTGCCAAGATAAAGTGGGTTTCTCGTTTGGGCGTACGGCCCGCCGATCGCAATTTCTGAATCTTTCCGAACAAAGCCGCTTGCCCAATAGCGTAGCAGCGCCCCCAGCAAGCAAATCAGACTGCCTAAGAAGGAAGGATAATGGCGAACCCCGAGAATCAAGATTGCCGCAAAAACCCAGGCGAGCTGAAAACGGGTTTTTCCCAAGAAGATTTTTTTGAAAGAATCCATCATACGGCAACCGTACTGAATGGATATTGAGTCAAGCAACACTGGAACCCGTGCGGGTTCACCACCATTTGCATCATGGTTTAAAGCTAGCAAATATTAGGTCGTCGGACACCAAATTATTAAATCAGGCGAGTTTCTGGTCGTAACGCTTTTGTTCGCGCTCACGAACTTCGGCGCCTTCGAGACTGAGTCGGGTCCAAGGAAGGGCAAGCAAACGCTTCTCTTCAATCTCTTCTCCGGTCTCTTCGCACACTCCGTAGTTACCACTTTCAATCCGTCCGAGCGCTTCGTCGATTTCCTTGATTTTGCCAAGAAATTTATCGCGTTGATTCAGCGCCTGAGTCTGACTGATGTGTGCTGACGCTAAATCCGCTTCATCGCCCACCATTTCGGTAGTCAGTGACGGGTTAAGCGCCTTCAGTCCATTCATGGACTCTTCGCGGGTTTTCAATAACTTCACCCTGCATTGATCATACAGTTTCTGTCTATTCTGGCTCATACTTGCCAACCTCCAAACCTTCATCATGAAGGCTTCAATCATTGTCGCGCCTTTTCAAGATTCGACAACCTCATAATATTACATAAAGTGATTTTAAAAAGAGAGATGTGCTTTTTTTGACAGTGCTGAATTTAGGATGACTCAAACGCAGCTTGCGCTACTTGGCGTTCAGAAGGTGAATCAACGCGTCCATGTCAAAATAATGATCCAATGTCCCGATTTTCAGGTAGTCCTTGAGCACGTTGGCTAGATCAAGCTTATGCTTCGAAACGCTCAAAAAGTAGGCAGAATTTTCCGGGTTCTTACGGCTCACGGTTTCAAGGATCAATCCTTGGTGCTGAAGGTATTGAATTGCCGATGTGACCAATGAAATATCGACTCTCATTAAATGCGAAAACTCGAGCGTGCTTATCGGCGCGCCATTGCTTTCGAGGCGTTCTTGCAGGCGATTGATGATCTCGAGCAAAAGTGCCGCTTCGGCAAGCGTTTCATCCGGCAACATCTTTCCAATAAAGAGTGCCTTGTTTTGCATCAGATAACTCACCTCTGCCCCCAGACTGATGATCAACCAAAGCACATAAATGAAGAAAGCGCCGATCGGCACTACCGCTGCCTTGCCATAAGCAGTCTGGGTTCCGAAATGAAAGTAAAACCGCAGAAACACGCTCACGAACAAAAATGAAACCGCAGTGAAGGCAGCACCTCCGGCCGCGCTTTTCCATTTTACCGGTATATTCGGCACATACCGAAATACGAAGCTGAGACCAAAAAACAAAGTCAGCGTCGGAAGCGCACTTTGAATGAGTACGCCCGATTGATGCCCGAAAAAGTGGCTCAAGATCGTAGGTAACGACAAGGTGGCAAGCCAGATGAGTGGAAGAATCAAGGAACAGAAAACAAAGTTCTGCACCCGATCCGGAAGAGTTCGATTGGCGTTCACCGACCAGATGCGGTTCAAAAGCGATTCTACGTTGATGAAGACTTTCGCCACGATCCAAAGGAGGATTCCAAATGTCACCAAACCGATCGACGCACTTTTTCTACCGATCTCGTGAAGGTAGACGCCCTTAAAGTGAAGAATGAAGGCCATCAAACTCGCTCGTTGCCCCTCGGGAATCGGCGCCAGTATTGAATTGAGCAAAGTCTGAAATTGATCCTGAACCGGCTCCCATTGTGAAATATAACCCAGAAGCAAAAAGGCTCCGGCCAGCAAAGGCATCAATGCATACAAACTGAAATAAGAAAGCGATTCTGCACGAATCGGAAGATCGTCTTTTACCACTTCGTAATAAAGCATTCCGATGTTTCGCTGCCAGCGATAGAGGTGCTTTTTCGGAATAAAACGGGTGTGCACTTCCTTCGAATGGGCGAGACGAATAAACCGGTCGATCTTCTTCAGATTCTCTTCTTTGATGGCCACGTGCATTTATTGAGGATTTTGTGTGTTTAATCAAGAACCTTTTAAGTTGTCAGGCTTGATGCGCCGTGTTACCAGAACAGCATCACAGGAGCTCATTATGGAAGTTTTAAAAGTTAAATATGGTTCGCCCGAGGCCGCCGAGCGGTTTTGCCACTCCCTGAAAACCACGGGTTTTGCCGTGATCACCGATCACCCGATTCCATTTGAACTGGTAAATCGCGTCTATTCACTTTGGGGTGATTTCTTCAAATCGGAAGAAAAAAACAAATATACTTTCAAGCCAGAATCCCAAGCCGGATTTTTTCCCTTCCGCTCGGAAAACGCAAAGGACTACTCGATCAAGGACCTGAAGGAATTTTTTCACATTTATCCCCGCTCGGAAATTCCGGAATTCCTGAAGAAAGACACTTGGGATCTCTATGATCGCCTGGTCGGCCTTGGAAATGAACTCTTGGGCTGGGTTCAAACCGCGTCTCCGGCTGATGTACGCAATCACTTTTCGATGCCTCTGAATACAATGACCACAAACTCTGAAGAGAATCTCCTTCGCGTGATTCACTATCCGCCATTGCAAGGAACCGAAGAACGAGGTGCGATACGTGCGGCTGCCCATGAAGACATCAATCTGATTACGCTTCTTTGTTCGGCAACTGCCGCAGGACTCGAGGTCATGGACACCGCAGGAGACTGGCATGCAGTACCGTGTGATCCGGGCAGTATCGCGATTAACGCAGGAGACATGCTGCAACTTGCGTCGAAGGGATATTACAAATCGACTACTCACCGTGTGGTGAATCCGCAAGGGGTCGATGCAAAACTTCCGCGCTACTCGATGCCGCTTTTTCTTCACCCGAGACCCGAAGTGAAGCTCTCTGAAGAAATAACAGCCGGTGCTTACTTGAAGCAACGGCTGCGTGAGATTGGTCTATTAAAAGTCACAAAATAAAAGATCATTTCAGCTGCCTACAAGTGGCAAAGCCACTTTGTGGCAGCCTTATACCACCAAGATCATTTCAGCTGCCTACAAGTGGCAAAGTCACTTTGTGGCAGCCTTATACCACCAAGATCATTTCAGCTGCATCAAGCGGCAAAGCCGCATTGAAGCAGCCTTATCCTAGAAGTGGCAGCCTTATCCTGACATTATCCTTTGCAAGAATGCGCAAGTGCCGCATCTGAAGAGATAACGTTCTTGATGTCTTTCAGCATTTTCTCAGTTGATTCTTCTGAAGCTACAGTCTTGTAGTTCTTTTTCAAGGTAGCTGCGAAAGCGGCATCACTTGATTTTTCGCAACCCATAACTGAAGCGAGTGCATTCAGATGTTCGCCAGAGCCTTGAGCGGTCTCTTGAATGATGACATCGCGATTAGTGGCGATGTACATATTTTGCTCGGCATCACGGTTGGCAACACCGCCTGCTTTAGAGCAGCCCAGAGTTCCGGTTGAAATTCCGAAAGTTTGATTTCCGAAAGTTCCGTTGGTCGTTGCAGCAAAAATCTGGGTGATGCCCGGATCTTTGAAGAGCATAGAACCGAGGCCACAGCCTGCTGTTCTATAGGCATGACTTCCGCCGCCCGATGAACTTCCGTCAGCCTTGCTAAAGCAATCTGATTTAGAAGTGTACCAAACACCACCGTGTTTGAATGATGAATAAGCAGAACCTGCAGATGGTTTTACTTCGAAAGTAGAGCCAGAAACTTCTGACTCGTCGGCAGGAACCCATTTTTTGTCTACAAACTTCTTGAGAGTACAATTAGGGCCTGCGCTAAACTGGCGAAGTTCACCAGAAAAAGCAAAGGTTGGCGCGAACAAAGAAATGACGATGAGGTTACGAATCAGATTTGTTTTCATACAATCATGCTAAGAACGGATTTTGGTTAAGTCAACCCGTGACTCTGATTTTTGTCATTTGAGGAAACCTTCACTTTAAGGTTCTTGCGAATTGAAGATATTGTTTATATCCTAGAGTCAGTCACTCATTTAAAAAACGACCGGTCATTGAAATGTTTCGATGATCAATTTCTCTCAGGAGCCTGATCTCATATGAAATTAATTATTTTAGCAGTTTTAGCAATTTTTGCCGCAAATCCATCATTCGCTGACAGCTACAAATCTGCAGGTTGCGGACTCGGCTCTATGCTGATCAAAGACGATGGCTTCATGCAGATCTTCGCTGCAACGACCAACGGAACTTTCGGTAATCAAACTTTCGGAATCACTTCAGGAACTTCTAATTGTTCTGACGCTGGCGGTCATGCCAGCCTGAACGCAGAACAACACATGTACGTAGAAGCGAACCGCGATGCGATCATTCAAGAGACCGCTCAAGGTTCTGGCGAGCACCTGAACGCACTGGCTTCAATCATGGGTTGCGAAAAATCAAGCGATGCCGCTTTCGCTGCAACTATGAAGAAAAACTACAAAACAGTCACTACCAGCTCTAACTCAGATCAAATGTTGAATCAGGTTAAATCCCTGATCTCTACTGATTCTCGTCTGGCCAAAGCTTGTAACAGCTAATTTCTTTTTTAGCTTCGTATTTTCCGAAGCGCCAGCCGGCCCCATCGTGGTAAGCAGTAACTATCCATGATGAACCGCTGGCGCTTTTTTTTATTCTCTTTTTTGATTCTCACGCAAAACTCATTCGCACTGAACCCAAGTATCGACACCAGCTACCTCGAAGAGCTCGTCCAAAAAGCAAAAATAGAGAAACTCTCAAACGATCCGTACTGGCGCATTCTTTTACATTATCGACACCATTGGTATAGCGACTCCAAGAGCGACATCAAAGCCAAAACCTTTTTTAACTCACTTAAGGGTCGAAATGATCCTGAGGCAGAACTCGAAGCCACCCTTCGCGCCTTTTATACGACCTTCGAGATTGATCCCACAAAGAAGGACGCCCAACCCCTTCAATGTCTTTTTATCGATCGATACCACTGGTTAAAAGAGCGCCTTCAGATCGACGTCACCCGTGCCCCTGAGGCGACCTGTACCGATTACGAAAATTGGAAACACGCACTCGACCCTTCGAGCATCACCCTGGTGTTTTCTTCTTATTACATGAATAACCCGTCATCGGCGTTCGGGCACACGTTGTTGAGATTAAATCACCGAAGAAAAGACGGCTCAGAACCCCTTCTCGATTACGGCGTCAGTTACGCCGCGAACCCCACCACTTCGAACGCTCTTTTTTATGGAATTCTGGGACTTACCGGCGGGTTTGACGGGGTCTTCTCTAATATTCCGTATTTTCTAAAAGTTTCTGAATACAACGACATCGAAAGTCGCGAACTCTGGGAATACGATCTGAATTTTACTCCTGTCGAAATTGATCGCATGATGGCGCACCTCTGGACGGTGGGACACTTCTCGACGCCGTATTACTTTTTTGATCAGAACTGCTCTTACATGCTTCTGACCATTCTCGATTCGGGACGACCGAGCCTGAAACTGGGCGACGAAAGTGACAAAGTATGGGTGATTCCGGCCGATACTATTCGCTCGGTTGCAGAAAAGAAGGGTCTTGTTTCGCATGTATCGGTCAGACCCTCACTCACCGATCGGGTAAGCAAACAACTGGCTGCACTCGATGCCGACGAACGCACCCTGTTCTATAACTTGTTTCAGGCATCTGATAAAGACGCACGAGAAACACTGAAACTCATTTCTCGCCGCAAACCAGAAAGCGCTCGAAAGATCTACGATCTCGCACTCGATTATTTTCGATTTCTTTCGCCCACAGAAAAGAAGAAGCTCTCTCCGGAACTAAAAAACCTACAATCAGAAACACTGGGCGCTCGCGCAGAGATCGATGCGACTTCACCCGATGTGGCATTCACGCCGCTAGAAACAGAAGTGAATCGTCCCGATGGCGGGCATGCGACCGGAAGAATGACCGTAGGGTATGGCCACCAGGCGCTTGATGGTAATTTTTTAGAACTGGGCGTGCGACCCGCCTTTCAGGATTTAAATGCGGCAACTCAGGGCTATCCTAAGAACGTGCAGATCGACATTTTGGATGGGGTCGGCCGTTATTACCCGGAAAAGAAGCGAGTGCGGGTCGAACGCTTTAGCTTAGCCAACATCGTTTCACTCGAGCCCTATGATCCGCTTTTTAAAAAATTCTCGTGGTCGATGCGTGTGGGCGCCGATCCGATTCGTGACATCGATTGCGCGGATTGCATCGAATACCGACTCAACGCGGGTATCGGCTATAGTCTGTCGATTGCAAAACCCCTCGTCATTTATGCGCTCGCCAAAGCAGATTTTGGTTATGCATCGAGCCTGACTCCGCGCTATCGCCTGGGTCCGGCCGGAGAATCAGGCGCGCTGATTCACATGGGCGAGAGCCTAAGTTTATTGGGCACTCTGACTTATCGACACCCACTCCTCGGATCTCTGAATTCTTTTTTCGATAAAAGTGCCGAGCTTCGTTTATCGCTTTCACAAAATATCGATCTGAGACTCGCGTGGGATAGCCATCCGACCACGAATCAGGAAAAGGTTCTGTTGAATGTTTACTTCTAAGCGCGCTCGTCCAGCAGTACTTCCGACAATGTTTCTCGCCCTCATGCTCGGAAGCACTTCCTGCTCGCACCTTTTTTATCATCCATCCGATCTGATGTACCTGCAGAACCCAGAAAAAGTAGAGAAGCTCCGTGAAGCCGTTGAGTTTAAAAGTGCGGATGGAACAAAACTGACGGGTTGGTTTTTTGAAACGAGTTTAAAAAACAAAAAAGGGGTGGTCATCCAGTTTCACGGAAACGCCGAAAATCTTACCTCTCATTTTCAATCTGTTTACTGGATGGTGGCTGAGGGTTACGATTTTTTTTCCTTCGATTATCGAGGCTACGGCATCTCAGAAGGAAAACCCACGCAAGCAGGTCTGAACCAAGATGCGCTTGCGGCAATTCATTATATTTTGAACCGCGAAAGACCCTTCGCGAACAGCAAACCCGATGTGGTGCTCTATGGACAAAGCCTGGGCGGGGCTGTGCTCATGCGCGCTTATGCCGACGTTACCCCTGACGAAAAAAAGCGCGTCCGTGCGATGGTCATCGAAAGTTCGTTTGATAATTATCACGCCATCGCCCGCGATTTACTCAGCAGAAGTTTCATTACCTGGTTATTTCAGCCACTGGGATATGTACTGGTTTCGAATGCCTATGGCCCGGACGATTTCATAGACAAGATTTCGCCCACTCCGCTACTCGTCATGCATGGCGATCACGACAAGGTCATTCCGTTAAAATTTGGCGAACGAATCTTTGCTACTGCCCGCGAGCCTAAGCAATTTTTATTGGTTCCAGGAGCCGGACACCTTCAGTGCATGCAGCTCGAAGCCGGAAAATACCGGCCTGCACTCCTTGATTTTATCAAATAGTTGGTCGGGCACCTTACTAGAGATCCCACTCCATGCGGGTTACCCTTCGTTCTAGAGAATAGAACACACCCTTTTTTAAATCGGGGCGGGCGGTTGCAATGACCTGATTGGGATTCGCTTTTGGGTAAATCGTAAGTGTTACCTCGCTTTGAAAAAGATCGGATGCAATAGCACCACTCGCTTCTCTGAGTTGCAACCACGAGTTCGCCTTGAGTTCTTCGCAATCAAATTCAAAAATTGCGCTCGCGTTCTGATTTGCAGGATAAACCATTCCCATCCATTCGCCATTAATCTCAAACTCGAATGCCCCACGAGTAAAAGCCGCTCCATCGAGCCTGGCTACGCATTTTTCTTTTGGTTTTAACACAGGCACTTGCGTCCATAGTGCCTGGTGCGAAGAAAACTCCTGAATCGCCTCATCGGTCTTTCGCTCAAGCTCGGCCACCTTTTGATCATAGGCCGTAAGAAAAGTACTTAATCCTGGTAGCTCATCCAGTTCAGAATCTTTCAGAAAATCCTTGGGCTCGGCCATGCCAAACATTCTTACCGGATAGAGGCTCGCCACTCCTGAAAATAATTGATCGAGAGAATAATGCTGATACCATGCGCGCCCATGACACATGAAGAGCCCCAGCGATTGCAAATGAGGCGAAATCTGATCGAAAGCCTTGGGCGAATCAAGCGCATTAAGCTCGTTATCGACCAGGGTGCCCAGTTGAGATGCGTGTCCCACCACTATGAGGTGGCGAATGGTCGGGTCTCTGAGAGCGTGCCTCAGTTGGTTAAGATCATGAAAGGGTTGAATCTCCCAATGGCGCTTCAGGTGATTGATGATTCCCACCAGCTCTCGACCGGCACGATGAACTTCGCGCTTTTCGAGCTTCAGATTCTTGGGATCGCCCTGAAGTTTTGCCCTCTTATATTGGCGGTTCAAATCAAAAAAAGCATTCAAATCAAACGGGGTCTGAACCAGTCTGGCTTTACATTCCTGATAAGTCGATATCGCGTAAATTTGTTTTAGAAGTTTGCGCTGCTCTTCTAGCTTGGCCTTTAACTCTTTCATCTCATTCAGATGATCAGGCATCGCTTCCGTCAGTAGGATTACATTCCGACTCGCAACCAAAACAGAAGCGGGATCAGCCTTTTGCAATTGGGCGTTAGGATATTCCTTAAATACCGGTTCTGTAAATCGAGCGGGGTTTAAGCCAATTTCAAGGCCCATCAAACGATTACGAAACCGCTGTTGCTGAAAATCAGTAGCAAAGAATTTGGTCTTTTCGATCTCTTCGCACACATCGAGCTGAGCGCCAGGATCAGTCTCGTCCTGATGGCCCTCTACCAACGAGTAACTGACGCCATCGACATACCCTTGCTTTTGAATCTCAGTCAGAGCCACTTTCGATTCGCCCCGAATCGATGCACAGCGGTTCTTGGCCGATGACGGCGGAACCAAAAACAACTGAATACGGTCATTGTCCAAAATCATTTCGAGCCGCTTCAGCGCCCGTCTGGCAATACGAGCCTGCTTTCTGACCCCGAGCTTACAAAACGCCGGATCGACCACTCCATCTTTTCTAAAATCAAAAACTCGAAGAAAAGTACGCCCCACGCGAATGCCTAACGCTTCGCCCGTCTCGACATAGGCGTATTCACCATCCTTGATGGCTTCGTAGTTTGCGCAAAACCGTAAAGCTGACTCAGTCTTTGTCAGAGTCGACTTACAAAATGCTTGTGAATGAGAATCGAGGGTCGAAATCAAATCCCAAGTCAGAGTGAGCGGATTTCCTGAAGCAATCAGCGTATAGGCCACATCCATTGCCGCCGTGATCCAATCGACACTGCTTCCGGTTTTTACGCCCATGATTTCGGAGTAACTTTTTCCGCGAGGATGCTTACGAACGGTAATCATTCCTCTGATAAACTGTTCGATCCAGCGAAAGTTTGCGGTCACCGCGCTCGTGGCTACACCGGCAATCAACTTCGAGGCCCGAATCGGAGCCGCACCCGCAGAGTGCAAATCAGGAAGACAAAGGTTCTGCACGCTCTCGAGCAAGCTTGCTTTTTCTTCGTTCGAAATGGGTGAGTTTTTTTCCTGCGCCAAGAGGGCCTGAAGTGAAACCGAGTATGCGCAAAGTTGTGTTGACGCGTTTTCGGTCGTCTGAGCAAATCCCTGCACCACCGGAAAAGACGCCAACAACAATAACGTAAAGAGTCTGATCAAATGGCGGGCCCCAAGTCTTGAACCAAAAGCTTACCCGCATCGGTCCAAATCAGACCTCCGTTTTTTTCTTGGGTAAGATAATTTCTATCAAACTGCACCCCTTGGGCAATCTCTGGTTCAGATAGGGATACGAAAAACTTTTCTTTCAGGGATTTACCATCGATCGACGCGGCACGGTGCTCAGTGACCTTGTTACGAAGCTCGGCAGAAAGCGTAGTCGCGTAGCCTTGGGTCAGGCCCGAATGTCTCGCTTTGATTTCAGTAGTGAGTCTTTCCTGCGGCAAATTTCCGTCCGCATCGAGAGCAATCAATGCAGCACCGCCCAGAATTTCCCAAATGGCATTCTTGCCGCCATTTACCGCATCCGAAATTCCACTTCCAGCAAGAACTCCACCAGGAATGATCAGCGCCATAATTCCAAAAGCCCAATCGCAGTAATCACACGCATCAATTCCTTGCGCGATTCGTTGCTGCTCGGCTTTACTTCCTGCAATTCCAATCCAAAGCCCGGCCTGACTTTGCTGAGCAATCAGTTGGGTCGCGAGTGCGAAAGTTAACGCCAGTAAACGTGTTTTTCGAGAGAGGTTCATTTTAACTCCATTTTTTCGGTTTAACTGAAACACACGCGCACAGTAGCACTATTTATTAAATAAACAAGGTTTAATATAAGCCGCGGAAAGAAATGGGATTAAACTAAATGAGTCAGAGTTTTTCTGGCAAACTAGCGTGCTCCGAAAATGGCAGAGCCCACCCGCACAACAGTGGCACCACACTCGATCGCCGTCTCATAGTCTTGAGACATTCCCATCGAAAGGCCTGGTCCCCAGACTTCTGCGTGGTAGTGATTGAGTTCACGAAGCCTGAGAAATCCAAAACGCGAATTTTTTTCAGGATCGGGAATGCACATCAGGCCCTGAGGAACAATCCACTTCAAATGCGAAGGCAACTCGGCAGCAAGCGCATTTAATTCTGCGGGCAAGAAACCACCCTTCGATTCTTGCTCATCGACATTCACTTCGAAGTAGCAATTGATCTTCTTCTGAAGCGCCTCCGCTCGCGTCGATATCTCGCGAAGCAATTTTAGCGAATCAACCGACTCGATGGTCGAAACGTACGGAAGCAACTGCTTGACCTTGTTCGTCTGAAGGTGTCCGATAAAATGAAAATCTGCATCTACTGCACCCTGCGCATCCATTTCTACTTTTTTTGCGATCAGCTCCTGAACATAATTCTCGCCAAAGACTCGTTGCCCCTGGTTATAGACCTCGAGAAGTTCAGATAGGGCCTTCTTCTTACTGACTGCAACCAATACGGGCTCCTCACTTCGCTTGGCTTTAAGACAGGCTTCTTTTATTTTATTTCGAACAACTTCGAGTGCGCTCATTGGCCTTCCATCCGAGTTTCTTTAGATCATGAATGACTTCGGCTACCGGCAAACCGATCACGTTGGTATAACTTCCGACAATCTTTTCAATCAATACCATACCAAAGCCTTGTGCAGCATAGGCACCGGCTTTATCCATGCATTCGCCACGTTTTACGTATTCCGCGATTTCCTTGGGAGTGAGTTTCTTCATATAGACGTCAGTGCGAATCACATCACTGGTACGCGATTTCATCATGCCCTTTTCGATCAAAAGCACGGTGTAGCCCGTAAACACAAAGTGCCTTCGCCCCTGAAGTGCTTGAATCATGGCTCGGGCTTCTTTTTCAGTTTCTGGTTTTCCTAGATTTCGGTTTTCGTAATCGACAACCGTAGTGTCGGCAGCAATTACAAAATACGAACCAGACTTAGAAAGCGATTTCGAAACCACTTCGGCTTTTTGCCTCGATAAACGCTCGACCATGCGAGCAGGGCTTTCGCCATTCAATGGCGTTTCATCAATATCCGAAACCTTGATCGCATGAACAATGCCCGCCTTGGAAAGCAATTCGGTACGCCTGGGAGAAGCTGATGCAAGAATGATTTTTTTTGCCATAAAATTAACCGTAGAACCTGGCCGAGAAGAACTTAAACTGGCTCTTAAAATCACGGTAGTTCGGGTAGGCCCGATACAGTAGGGTCGCAATGGTTTTTACATGGGTTTCGCAGTGGTAAATCAGAGTACCGCCCGAATTAAAGACCGTGGCAATACCCAGACCCGCACCGGCTTGACCGAACTTGATTTTATAATCATGGTCACGATAATTCATCGAAACGTGACTGAGTAATCGGTTGCGGTCTACGCTACCAAATGAATCTGACACCGAAATGCCGACGCAAAATCCATCAAAACCAATTTTAAGAGATACATGCTCGGGTGCCTTAAGCTCGCGAGCTAACGAGCGCGAGGTGGCCGAATAAAGCGGTTTACCAAACTGATCGCAAGGGGCATCGAAAAGTGCATTCATCAGCAACTCATCGACCGCATTTGCAATACCATTTGAAATTCGAGCCGGAATCTTAGCCATGAGCAAAAACTGGCGAACCGCTTCGGCTGCATCCTGTTTCTGATTGGAATTCGTGATGACTACTTCTTGGGTGTCACCCTTAGCGCTGATGTAGTGCTCAACCCCATTGGTGTTCATATTTTCGCCCGCTTTTACAAAGCGGCCGTAGAGTTGCCCGTTCATTTCTACACTTTCACTACTTCTCGGAAGAAAGCTACCGAACAAAGGACTTAGAATCGCATCGCGATTTTCTCCGATACCGCCATTTCCGATAAAGTGAATCTGATTCGGCTGCAGGCGATCCGAAAAAAGTCCGAAACGCTGTTGGGCTTCCACTTCGAATTCACGAAGCTGTTTGATACGGGTGATGTCTAGAAAGATCGCTTCACATTCATTTTCGGCTAGAAATTCAAGCCCAGTTTTAGCGTCGGGAGCAACTTCGAGATCTGCATCGACAATAGAAATGATTTCAGAAAGGAAGGCGGCATCTTCCGGTAAGTCTGAGATCAAAATAATTTTCTTTTTCATTGATCATTCCTGCAAAAAATACAGGTACTCTTCAGGATCATCATCAAATTGAGCACCGCAATTTGGCTTCTCACATTTAGCATCTGGAACCTTAAGGGCATTCGCCTTGAGATCTGCAGTAGAGCTAAGTGCAATGAATTCTTTCTGACAAACTCCGCAAGAAAAAGGCAGACAAACGGAAAGGGTCTCGCCACCACATGCAAAATTGGAGATCATGTTAAACTGCTCGATGATGGGGTGTGAGATTTCTAAAAACTTAAACACCTTACCTTGCGCTTTAAGCGCCTGAAAATAACGCATCCAAGTTTTAACGCCCACCGAATTGATACGAGTGACACCACGACATTTTATAAATAGAGTTCCTTGAAAAGCCCCGATGAGCTCTTCAAAATTGACATTCTCCTCGATTGCGCCAATCAGCTCCACCTGGACTCCGCCTTCTATTTCATGTTTATTGACGTTCAGCACGCATTCCTCTCAATTAGCCGGGAACCCAAATCCTAGTATCTTCCATTTAACCAAAGTGAAGCCGGATCCGGCTACAAATTAATTTTTTATTCTTAAATTACCCTGAGATATAATAAATCTATGACAAGATTTTAACACTGAGTCAAGAAGATGACGTTTATCTTGTTGGGCAAACCATATTGGTTGATCGAGTTGATGGCCTATACTCTCGGCATATAACCAGATATACTTACAATGTTTTGATAATCGTTTTCGACGCTCCTGAAATCAGGCAAGAAAGGCCCACACCATGAATCACCAAAACAAACCCGAAGAGCTTTTTCTTTCAAATGGAATTCCAGTAGTCCTTCAGCACTTCGACGGTCCAGTAGGAACTTTTCACTGGTGGAATCTGACCGGAAGCACGGACGAAAAACCCGAAGAAGCCGGATTCGCCCACTTTCTCGACACATGCTCTTCAAAGATGCGAGCGCCAAAGAAACCGGGCAAGCCTCGACCGGACAAACCGCGCGAGTCATCGAGTCTCTTGGTGGCGAAATCAATGCATACACCTCTTTTGATCAAACCGTTTATCACGTTACTTCTTCAGAACAGTACTGGGAAAAAGTCATTGATTCGTTCGGCATCATGGCCAAACCTCAACGCTTTCTCAAAACCGATTTTGAACGCGAGCGCGAAGTCATTCTCGAAGAACTTCGTCGCGGCGAAGATTCTCCCGATCGACAGCTTTACCAGAACTTGTTCGGACTCACTTATCAAAAACACCAATACGGCCGCCCCGTCATCGGTTTTGTTAAGACCTTGAAGGCCGCGAACGTACAGAAGCTCGAAGCTTTTTATAAACGCCAATATGTTTCATCCCAAATGGGTCTTGTGCTCGTCGGGCCGATTCAGGATGCAAAGGGTGCCAGAAAAAAGAAACTCCTTTCGATTCTCGAAAAGCGTTTCGGCAAAATGACCATTGCCAAGAAACAGGCTCCAGCCAAGATCAGGCCGATCGAAGCCCAAGTTCGGGGACAAGCGAAATTTCTCTCTAAACATTTCGACGTCAAGGCGCCGGAAGTGGCCGCTTCATTTCGTATTCCTGATATCAAACACCACGACATTCCACTCCTCGAAGTGCTCTCGGGCGTCCTCAGCATGGGCGAGTCTTCGCGGCTCTATCAAAAACTATTTTACGATAAAGCGCTGGTAACCGACATTAGCACCAGCGTTTATGTTCCACGTGATCCGGGCATGCTTCTTCTTTCGGCAGAGCTGAAGAAGACTGAAGACCTGGCCGATGTCATGGGTGTGTTTGTCGATGAAATCAAATCGATCATCGATGGCTCAATATCGAAAGACGAGCTTGCGCGCGTGCTCACCAATATCGAAAGCGAAAAAATGTATTCTACCCAGACCGTCGACGGACTGGCCGGGCGCTTGGGCTTTTTGAAGTTCACTCTGGGCGATTTGCGTTTTGACACCGAATACCTTGACCAAATCAAATCTGCCACTCCTGCTACGCTTAAAAATCTTGCTAAAACCTACCTCACGCCCGAGCGCATGAGCATGGCGATGTTTCAACCCAAGGGCGAAACCCTGTATGATTTCTCGCAGGTCGAAAAAACCTTTTCAGCACTTTCTGCACCGGCTACGACCAAGAAAATCGCAACCAAGTCAAAGAAAGAAAAGAAAGAGTTACTCGAGCCTACGCTGATGACCACTCCGGGCGGACTCAAAGTGGCGTTCTTCGAACGTCCAGGAAGCCCCGTGTTTTCTTTGTATTCGGCAGCGTTCGGCGGAACCCGTTCGGAATTTGCTCTCGATTCGAAATATTGGGGCGCAAGCAACCTCGTGGCACACACCTGGGATAAAGGCACTAAAAAGTACAATTCAAAACAGATTGCGCAAATGATCGAAGGAAGTGCTGCTTCGCTTGATGGCTTTAGCGGACGCAACACCATTGGACTGCAGTCTACTGGCCTCGTTCGAGATTGGGATCACTTAAGCGAGCTCTTTCTCGAGGTGCTCTTAAACCCTACCTTTGCACCGGATGAACTCGCTCACGCAAAACGCGTGACCGAGGACATGATTCAGTCGATTCCGGATCACTCGTCACAAGTGTGTTCGAAATTGTTCATGGAAAACCTGTTTGTAAACCATCCATACGGAAAGCATCAACTCGGTACGCTCGAGCAGTTGCATTCCTTAAATGAGAATCACCTTCGCGAACTGCACTCGTATTGGGTTCATCCAAAGAACATGTCGCTTTCGTTGGTCAGCGGCATGTCTCTCGAAGAGGTTACTCCGTTTATCGAAAAGCTCGATCGCTTACTGACTCCTCGTTCGTCCCACGGAAAATCCGCGCCTCATTATGAGAGCGAGTCAAAGTTGATTGCCCCTCGCTGGGCGGCTGCTCAATTTAACCGAGAACAAACTCACATCATGACCGGAGGTCTGGGCCTATCGATGTTTGATCAGGATCGCTATGCGCTTCGAATTCTTCAAAACATTCTGGGCGGCCAAAGCGGTCGTTTGTTCATCGAACTTCGCGAAAAGAAATCGATGGCTTATTCGGTATCACCCATGAGCATGGAGGGCCTTGAGACCGGATATGTAGGCACCTACATCGCCTGTTCTCCAACCAAAACGGCAGAAGCCACCGCCGGCATGAAACACGTCATTGAAGAGCTGGTTAAAAAGGGTCCAACCGCAAACGAAATGACCCGCGCTAAAAACTATTACCTGGGTCAACGCGCGATGGACCTGCAAAGTACTTGGTCTTTGGCCAGCAGTTTCGGCATGGAACTTTTGTATCGCGAGAAGGTAATTCTCGAGAGCGAAATTCGCCGTGAAATCGAGAAAGTTACCGCCAAACACGTTCAGAAGATCGGCGAGAAACTTCTAGTGGCACCTCATATGCTCACCGTAACCGTGAGCTAATTTCTCGACTTACTCAACCAAGATGGTTTAATTCGCCAATAATCTGGCAACTTGTAAGGTGCGCCAATTTAGCGGTAAAATAGAGTTCAGGAGGGTTTTCACCCTATGAGCGTCAAAACCGTTGGTAAGTCCGCTCTCGCTCTCGATGCAACTCCAGAATCATTCTTCTTCGAACTCGTGCGCAAAGCTGTAGATCATCAAAAAATCAGGGTTCAACCCGAAACTGAGTTTTATCTAGTTAAACTCCTGAACCGTTTTATCTTTAGCGAGTCACTCTATTCAAAAAATAGCGATGGCTCACTCGAAGACCAACCCCTCGTGTTTTTATACAAAGAAGCCCTCGAGGCAGATTCGCAACCTCATGCCCAAAAATCACTTTTTCAAAATGTAGGCGATATTTCACTTTATAAAGCGGGGTTTTTTCAAGAAAGTCTAAACCATGCGAGAGTAGATCTTGATTATTATATCGGCCTTGGGGGTTCGGCTTATATGAATGCTGCCCAACGCAGTGAAGAAAAGCATTTTAGAAACATGTTCTCAGAACTGGCCGACAAATTTAGCAGCTTCGTCGACGTTCTCGATGAAGTCAGCGAAGAAACTACGGCTCCTAAAACCGAGCAGGACCTTTTTCGCCTTTATGAAATGTGGGAGCGCACCGGCAGCGAACGCGCTGCCCGAATGCTCAAAAAGGCCGGCATCAAAGTGAACGAATGATTCAGGATTGAACGAGCCCCAAGGCTGGCTACACCTGCGCTAGATTTTTCTTAAATCAATAAATCCATTTAATTATGAATACATAAGCAAATTTATTTGTTTAATAATAGTTGACTATTTTACTTTTATCGCCTAATCTTATCTATAGGGGCATATGGGGTTTCTACGTGTATTCAATTTATCAAATGGCTTTCATGCCGGGATTATTCTCGCGCTTTTTGCATCCCTTTCTTCAGGCTGCAGCCGTTCTTACATCAGCGAACAATTCGTTAAAGTGGTCCCGACCGTGTCAATCGATGATCCGAGCTCGCCTGTAACAGGCTCTCCGGTGACGCTTCACTTTCAAGCACACAATGATCTGGTCGCGATCAATTCAATTACTCTGACATTGACGAGTAGTACCGGTATTAGTTCAACTATCGCAAACCTAGACGGGTCGGCCAAAACATTCGACTGGACCCCCACCAGCATTTCTTCAAGCTCGTTCATTAAAATTTCCGCTGTTGATGCTCGAGGAAATTTAGTCGAAGCACAAACTCATACCTTCGGAATTACAGTTGGAACCGGAACTGGCACCGGTACAGGCACCGGTACAGGCACTGGCACAGGTACCAATACCGGAACTTCTGCAAGCATGGGCACCGGAACTACCGTGAGCCTTTCGTATTCACCCCATGTATTTGTACTTCAGAATGGCGTTGCAATGAGCGCCATCACTCCGAGCACAGCGGGCACCTTTAGTAGCTTTTCAATCTCGCCAGCACTTCCATCTGGAATTAATTTTAATACTGCTAATGGCGTACTCAGCGGCACTCCTTCTTCAGGCGCACCTTCGGCCGCAGCCAATTACACAGTAACCGGTGTCACCACCGGCGGATCAGTGACGACGATCCTTACGATATCAGTCGAATCGTTTTCTTATTCACCGGCATCAGAAGCAGTTACTCAAATGACCTCGATCGCTGCGATGACCCACAGCTCACTTGCAGTAACCATTACTTCTTACTCTATTTCATCTGCGCTTCCTACAGGGGTAACACTTGATTCTTCGACGGGTACCATATCTGGAACTCCTACGGTTCCAAGTGCGATGACGAATTATACAGTTTCCGCACACCATTCACTCGGAACACTTACAGCCGTGGTTACACTCACGGTATCAGCATTGGCCGCGCCCAGTAGTTTAAGTTACACTCCCAGTACTCAGACTGCGTTTTCAACCATTGGAACAATCAACATGACTGCTAACATTTCTCCGGCCAGCGCCACGAGCGTCACTTACTCTTTGACTGGCGGCGGAAGTCTTCCTGCTGGAATCACTTTGAATTCGAGCACCGGAACGATCTCAGGTACACCCACAGCGATTCATGCGGCAACGACATACACCATCACCGCTACCAATGCTTCGGGCAGCATCAGCGGTACGGCCACAATCACCGTTACTCCAGCTGCTCCGAACATCAGTTTTTCACCCAGCAGTATTTCCGGGCCTGCCGGCATGACTGCTTGGCTACCCATTACCAACACCGGAGGAGCGGCAAGTACTTTTTCGATTTCGGGATGCGTGCTCGCCACTTTCGTAAACGGAATAGGAGCCCCAGCATTTGACCCTACTACAGGAAATATTTATGGAACATTAAACTCGGCCGGAGCAGGTAGCACGGCGCATTGCACAGTGACCGCAACGAACGCAGGAGGATCATCGAGTGCTACTGCAACCATCAGTGTAACCTATAGCAATGCAACTCCGAGCGTAACACTCGCGAGCGCCACCAGTTGCACCGCTTCCGGAAGTGGTTGCGCTGCGATGACCAATTACGACACCTCGACTGGTTACTCGTATTTGACTCGAAGAATGTACAACGCAACTTACAGCGGAACTTACTCAGCATCTCCTGATCTACCTTGGCCACTTACCATCAGCATCACTCAAACCAAAGATACCACTACCACCGTGGGTGCGTGGGCATTTACCTGTGCAAACCCAGATACTTCAGATACCTGTACAGCAGGTGGTACCGGTGCTGGCCCCGTCACCATTACTCTCAACCATGCAACCCATAACTGGAAAGTGAACATCGTTCCGACGGGCTTGGACTATGAACACAGAAACAATTTTACAGTGGATGTTGTTCAGACAAATAATAATACCGGCACCACTTATATGGGTTCAGTCGATCCGGTTTGGTTGATTTCTTATGTAATAGATTCGCATAGCGCATCAGGCGAAATGGGCGTTTGGTACGACGCTGTTGCAGATCAAATTATAGCTTCTTCTGGAACGATCGACATTTACTCAACTGCACTGAGCCTGATTGGAAGTCACACCCCCGGAGTCACTTCGGGTGTTGGAGGTGGAATGACTGGCGGAATTAAAAAGGCGCTTCATGTCTCAAGTCCAAATCTTTATTATAGTGTAAGTGGTGATGCCGTGATCACGTGTAACTCTACATTTGGAGCATTCAGCATGATGCCAAACGGTGCGCAATTTGTAGGAGGCGCACTGACCTCAGCGGGAGAAATTATTGTTGGAGACTGGACACATAATTCTATTCGAAAATTCGACTCCAGCGGAACTGAAGTTACTGGGTTTCACTTCTCAGGCACCTCACTCTCTTACCCAACCGATCTAGCCATAGATTCCTCAGGAAACGTTTTGGTCTCAGATACCGGAAACGGACGAGTTGCAAAATTTAACTCAAGTGGAAGCTTCGTTTCGGCTTTTAGCACCGGGTCCGGCCCATACGGAATTGCCATCAGCCCCGTTGGACATATATTTGTAACCGGCTTCGACAGCACAACTGGCGCCATTTTCGGAATACGATCCAAGCGGCACTCTCATTCAGGTCATTACTTCCGAAAGCGGCTGGTTCAGCGAGGGTCAAATGGCCATTGATTCAAATGGAAATATCTACACGGCCTCACTGGGTTACAGTTCGAGCGGATTAGCTCCGCTCACCAAGATACTTCATCCTTAGAACTGCTCTTACTGATTCTCAACCGTAATCGAAGTCATGCGATCGCCCGGCTGAATCTGATTCGCCACATCCTGGCCTTCGATCACTTGGCCAAAAACCGTGTACTGATTGTCGAGATGCGGATGAGTTCCGAGCGTAATATAAAATTGCGAGTCGGCAGAATTCGGATCAGAAGATCTCGCCATCGCGACTGCTCCTGGAATGTGTTTGCGCGAATTAAATTCGGCCTGAAGTTTTACACCCGAGCCGCCCATTCCTGAGCCGGTTGGATCACCGCCTTGAATCACAAAACCCGGAACCACACGATGAAAAATAAGCCCGTTATAAAAACCTTTTTGAATCAACTCGACCATACGATGAACCGTGTTCGGAGCATCTTTGGTATAGAACTTATAACGAATTTTTCCACGAGTGGTTTGAATCGAGGCCACCAAATGCGATAAACCTTGTTCGTCGGTTTCTAAACTTTTTTCGATGTCTGCACTCATGGCCGTCTGGTCTCCTGTGGTTACTGATACTTTTGAGGTTGAGTCCGACAACATAACATAAAAATAGACTCCTATGGCAGCGGCAAAAACCGTGGTGGCCAAAAAAAGTCCTACTACTCGCTTTTGGTTCGGCGTCATTGTGAATACCCCTTTCTTAAGATAAGCTCTGTTCACAGTGGATCAACAACATTCAACCGGTTTAATGGGATTTTGGCAACACCTAGATGAGTTAAAAGCCCGTCTGATGCGGTGTCTGATCGCCTTTTTTATCGGCTTCATGATCTGCTATTTCTTTGCCGACAAACCCATTCTCGAGTTCCTGCAAAAACCATTGTTCGATGCGCTACCGCCTGATCAACGAAAACTTTATTTTACCAGCCTGTTTGAGAACTTCATGGTTCATCTTAAAATCGCGGGCTACTCGTCCCTCTTCTTTTTGCTGCCTTTTTATTTTTATCAACTCTGGGCCTTCATTGCGCCCGGACTTCACGAAAAGGAAAAGAAGCTGGTCATTCCGTTTGTCACTACGGCGACCTTCTTTTTTATCGCAGGCGCTGCGTTTGCTTATTATGTTTTGTTTCCCGTTGGTTTTAAGTATTTCGTGCAATACGGGCTTTCGACCGACATGCCACTTTTGACGATCGACAGCTACTACGGAACTTGCTTAAAACTCATGCTACTTTTCGGTGCTGCATTTGAGCTTCCGGTGGTGATGATTTTGCTTGGCTACTTAGGCATCCTTCAGTCGGATACGCTTGCAGCTCAACGAAAGAACGCCATCATTGGAATCACGGTTGTTGCTGCATTTATCGCGCCACCTGATGCGGTTTCGATGCTGATGCTCATGGCGCCACTCATTCTCATGTATGAAGGCGCACGAATTGTCATTTCGATCATTGAGAAAAAACGCGTAAAAGAAAATGCTCCGCCAAAGGAGCCTGATTACGATCCATTTGTCGGACAATCGAAATAAGATTACGGCGTATATTTAAAGATCGAACCGAATCCCGCTCCATTTTGATGGAGGGTTCCAAAAAATGAACCGTCTGAGAAAAGCACCCCTGAGTGTGGGCTCGAGCCGCCGGTGACATCAAAAGATTCGAGCACGGTAAAGTTATTTCCGTCGGGATTGATTGAATAAAAAATTCCAGAATTATGTGCACCACCGCTATTGGTCGTTCCATAAAGTACACCATCTCTTAAGATTAAATTTCCCATTGCATCAGAGCCGTCATCAACCGCTCCGGTAAACTCATGAAGTATCGTGAAACCGGTGCCGTCGATCATGTCGATCCTGAAAATTATTCCGAGCCCCGACGGTCCTCCTTCACTCGTTGCTCCGTAAAGCATAGTGCCATCCGTCACCAAGCCCCCGACAGGCGTTTTTCCGTCCGTCATGCCCGTAGTCCCGATAAACATTCCAGAAAATTGATGAAGCAAAGTAAAGTCTGAGCCATTGTTCGTATTCGTTCTGAAAATAACTCCACTGCCAAATGATCCACCCGCAGGTGTCATTCCGTAAAGCGTACTTCCATCAGCAGAAAGCAGAAGATCTCCCTTTGGCGCCGATCCGTCCGTTCCATTGAAGGCATGAATTAGGGTAACACCATGGTTGATGATTTTTTTAAAAATTGCTCCATATCCCGAAATATCGTTATGAAGCATGCCGTAAATGGTCGTCGCATTGAGTACCGGCGAACCCACTGGATTCATTCCAAGCGAGCCATCCGCCGGAAAATCCAAAATCGTTCTAAAGTTTGTACCATCTAGATCTACAGCAAAAACGAGACCGTTTCCGCCCAATCCCCCATTAAAGGTAAACCCATAGAGACTTCCGTCTACTCCAAGAGCCAGACCACCGAGCGGACTACTTCCGTCGCCGCCTTCGAATTGATGAAGAATCGCATATCCTGTTCCGTCTTCATGTACTGAATAGATCATTCCATTAGATGAATCACCGCCCTCGCCCGTCATACCGTAAATCACTCCACCCGAATTTATCACCGGCCCCATGGGATACGCACCGTCCGGAACCGATGCAAAGGAATATTCCGTAGTAATACTACCGTCACCATTGAGATGAAATAAGGTTCCGCCGCCTGAGGAAGAGCCTCCTTGAGATGTAGATCCATAAATCGTTCCATGATTCAGTACCAGCGCTCCGTAGGGGGTCGCTCCTTCCGTCGTACCGCCCTGAAAACCATGGAGATCTGAATAGCTGCCTGTCAAAGCGTAGCTAAAAATATTTCCTAAATTTGAGCTTCCGCCAGAGCTAGTCATTCCATATAGAAGGCCGCCGGAAAAAATCAAACCGCCCCACGGAGAAGCTCCATCTAATCCAATACCGAATGAATGAATTACCGAAAAACTTGAACTAAAGGGATCCGTCATGTCGAAATCAAATAACGTTCCTTGGCTACTAGAAAAGCCGACGATAGGCCCAGACGCAGAGGTCGTTCCATAGAGATGCGTTCCTGAAATCAGTAGCCCTCCTCGCGGATAGGCCCCATCGGTTGCAGCATCAAAACCATGAAGTATCTGATAGCTCGAGCCATCGGTGTCGTTTGCTTGAATACTAAAAATGGTTCCAAAATCAAAATTGCCGCCCGAGATACAGGTGCCATAAAGTGTCGTTCCGTCCGATGCCAAACTTCCTCGCGGATTTGAACCATCGGTGCCACCCACAAAGCTGTACATGGACCGGTACTCAGCACCCGTTGCAGCACTGAGATCAAAACTGAAGTCATCCATGCAGAAGCCAATGCCATCGCTAAGTTGGCCAAAGGTAATGAATCTGGAGATGGTTCCACGATGTTCCTGACCCATGCCCCATGCCT
>CAIKYX010000079.1 GCA_903831745.1 Oligoflexia bacterium | reverse complement strand
CAACCAGGGGGAAGTTTGACTGCCCGAATTGCCCTTTTGTGCTCAAATCCCCGTAGTCTTCGACTCGATCTATCAACCTGACCTGTCAGCGCTACCCATTAATTTGTGGAGCACTTGGGAGAGAAGATGTTTTTCTCTCCTCCTGAATCTCGGGAGGTCTGAAGGATGTGTTCAACTTTAGAAGCAGGGTCGCAACAAGGGAGCTGGAAATTGAATCTTGCTACGGAGAGCCAGCCCACATTTGAGAAATTAGTCAAATCTTCCGAGCGAGTACGTGACCTTGGTGAGGTATTTACTCCATCTACCACAGTTCAAGAAATGCTTGATTTACTTCCTAAGAAAATGTGGACAGTCCATCCATCCTCAACATTTTTAGAACCTTCTTGTGGAGATGGGAACTTCCTTGTAGCTATTCTGGAAAGAAAGCTGGGACGGGTATCCGACGAGTTTGAAAATGGGTTGCTCCCAGCTGGGGTGGATATCGAGGCGGCTCAATTTCATGCTCTCGAAGCGCTAGCTTCCATCTATGCAATTGATATTTCGTCTGAAAACATAATCGGCGGAACTCCTGGCCACGAAATTGGCGCAAGAACCCGGCTACTTTCTCAATTTAGCGAATGGAATGAACTTGAGTTAGGAAAAATTCTAACTCCAAGGAGTATCGCGATGAAAGCCGCCAAATGGATTGTTGATCACAACTTGATTGTCGGAAATATGTTGGCTACAGACACCGGAGGGAAACCAACTGGGCGTGAAAATATCCCCTTAATTGAATACGTATTCAACCCTGGTAATCGAAACGTAGCGCTTTTAAAAACCACAATGGGTGATGTCATTTCCACCCAAGAAGCAAAAACTGGCGAGATGCTTAGTTTATTTCCGGCCGCCGAGCCAGAGAAATTTTGGACTGGGAAAGCGCTCTCAATGGGAGTCGCAGAAATTATTGAAGCCCCGTCGCTGTTAGGCCCAGCTCGTAACGGAACTGGAAGACGCGCATAATGACAAACACCTATCTCCAGCCTCGACAACCAGATATCTTAGAAGTTATTTCGAATTTATCTAACGATGAAATAAGCACTCCACCAAAAGTTGCCAATGCCGTTTTAGATCTTCTGCCAATAGAGGTTTGGAGTAATCCAAACTTAAAATGGTTGGATCCCGGCTGTAAATCTGGCATTTTCCCTCGTGAAGTTACAAAGCGCTTGATGTATGGACTTGCGGAAGCAATGCCCGATGAAAATTCTCGACTCGAGCACATACTCAAAAACATGGTTTTCGCGATTGCAATTACTGAAGTAACGAGCATGATGTCGCGCCGAACGCTTTACTGTTCAAAAAATGCCACAGGCGAAAATGCCGTCGTCAAATTTGACTCACCTTCAGGAAATGTGTGGCACGCAAGAGTCGAGCACGATTTTGACTCTAAGGGACGTTGCACTGAATGTAAAGGCACAAAAGATCAACTTGAGAAAAAGGGTCGCGACAATAACGCTTATGGATTTGTGCATGCTTCAGGAAGAGAAATAATCAACAAGGAGATGGAAATGAATTTTGATGTAATTATCGGCAACCCCCCGTACCAAATGGATGCGGATGTTGAAGGTCAGAACATCACGCCGCTTTATGATTCCTTTGTCGAACAAGCGATCGCGCTGAATCCTCGTTACATCTCTATGGTTATCCCATCACGTTGGCTGGCTGGTGGAAAATGGCTTGATGGATTCCGTGAAAAAATGCTGGGTGATACCCGACTTAGAAAAATAATCGATTTCCCGAACGCTGAAGAAGTATTCCCTGGCGTCGGTAAGAGCATCAAGGGTGGCGTTCAGTATTTTCTCTGGGATCGAGACAATCCTGGTCCGTGCGCTACTACGACAAGGCGAGCCGAGAACGTATATGGACCGGTAGATCGACAACTCAATCAATTCGATGTTTTCGTACGCGAATCAAGAGCGCTTCCAATTCTGGAAAAAGTGATGAAGAAGAAAGAGAGTT
>CAIKYX010000078.1 GCA_903831745.1 Oligoflexia bacterium | reverse complement strand
TGGCATTCGACGCAAGGCTCGCAAGAAAAGCACCCGAAACCCGCCTTTTCTCGCAAACGGTTTAAGAATGATCGGCACACTGAACCCGCTCGACAAAAAAGTATCCATCATCGGCGCCGGCATTTCCGGACTCCTGGCTGGCTATTTCTTAAAGAAAAAGGGCTACGAGGTTCGCATCTACGAGAGCAGCGATCGTGCGGGCGGACTCATTCGCACCACCCAGACTCCATTTGGAATGACCGAAAATGCAGCCCATAGCCTACTCGTTCCAGAAAACCACTTGGCGTTTTTCAAGGAGCTTGGCCTCGAACTGATGCCAGTCGAGCCAGATTCGAAAGCACGGTATATTTTTAGAAACCTTAAAATGAGGCGCATGCCGCTTTCGCTGCTCGAGTTACTTCGCACACTCTTCAATGCCCTGAAGAGAAGAACTCCGATGAATCCCGACACCAGCTTCGAAGAATGGGGAAATCAGGTTTTAGGAAAGCCTGCGACTCGTTTTTTACTCACCCCGATGGTTACCGGAATTTATGCGTGCGCGCCTCGTGACCTAAACGCCGAACTCACTTTTCCAGCTTTATTCTCGATGAGCCAGGGGCCCCGTTCCTTTTTACGAACTGCACTTGCGACCCGCAAGAAAGGGCCTCGCCCCCAAATGATGTGCCTAAAAAACGGCATGGAATCGCTGGTTCACGCGCTTTCCGAGTCACTCAAGAACGAAATTCTACTCAACTCCCCCATTCATAATACTGACTCACTTTCCGGAAATATCATCTATGGCGTTCCAGCCCCCGTCTTATCGAGAATGATTCAGAAAGAAGATCCAAATGCTTCTGAACAACTTTCGAAGGTAAGCTATTCCACACTCATCAGTGCGACTGTATTTTTTCCGTCGAGCGTATTTAATGGAAAAATTCCAAAAGGAGTGGGCGTGCTGATGCCAAGAAACGAAGGATTTCGCATGCTCGGGTGCTTGTTCAACTCAAGCGCTTTTCATCATCGTGTAAATTCAGCCGACCATGTTTCGTTTACAGTCATGATCGGTGGAACGTCAGATCCCGGCGCCATCCACCTTTCGGATGATGAAATCAAAAACATCATCGACGGCGAACTCAAAACCCTTTTCAAAATCTCGGCCTCGCCAGAACATATCGAAATCTGGAAACACAAGCAGGCCATTCCGATCTATTCAACGGTCTTAAAAAATGCAATTTTTGCCTTAAAAACAGGCATTTCATCGAAACCTGGACGCATCGTGTTTACGAATTATTCAGGAGAGGTTTCGATTCGAGGCCTCCTGCAGCAAGCTTCCACACTTTGACATCATAAGCCAAACTAACGCCACGTGTTCACATTTACTTATGGTTTTAGATTGCGAATTCTTTATGATCTGGGTAAATCAGTAACGTTCAATCAATAAAAAAAGGGGGATGAAATGAACGTGAAATCTATTTTACTGGTGATGGCAGTGCTCGGACTTTGGATCGAAAGCCCATGTTTTGCGGCAAATATCGACGAACCTGATGAGTACCTTACGAGCACTGTTACGGATGTGACCGATCAATACTTAGGGATAGATCCCGCGCCCACGCCCTCAGCAGGTGAACCACAACTTCCACCACTACCAGGAAGTAGCCCAGGCCCACAACCTACCCCTCATGACGGAAAACCCGCTCCCACGCCTCCCCCTGGAAAACCCGGAGCGACGCCTTCACCCGTCACCGGAACTCCTGGCACCATTGGAGGCACGATCGGAGAGATTATCTCTATTGGAACCAGAATTTGGGATTTTATCGTCAGCAGCAAACCCACCGCTGACATTAAAACCGTAAATGCTTCCGTCGTTCCGAATGGAATCACGGACTGGACGCAACTGACTGGCTGGATTAAAGCGCCTGTGGTAAGGATATATCACGTGGAATTCAAGACTCTCACCGGCAAAACGGCTGGCGGATTTGATTATCGAATCAGCTACCTCTACGGTGGAGCCTTGAAAGGAAAAGGCAAGTTTATCGGCGCCCTTTCTTTTGTTCCTGCAAATGTAAAGCTGCATACGGATCGAAGTTTAACGGTTCGGGCAGAACTCGAAACACCTTTGAATATGGGTAGTACCGAAGACCCAGTGGCAATGACAAAAATGGAGGTTACCTGGTCATCGCCCACCACTCTCACTTACGGAATGAACTCAGCCGAGTATCTCATTTACGGCAGTGGTGAAATCGTCGACCTCACACATGGATATGCCAACACAAAATAAGACCATTTATACATACGATGCGAATGCGGCAGCCGATCCCAACTCAGGGGTATTCGGTCTGCCGTATTCGTACGAAGACTCTCAACTCGTTTTCTTGCCAGTACCCTGGGAAGCCACCACTTCCTACGGCGGAGGAACCGCTCACGGCCCCGAAGCCATTTTGAATGCGAGTTCTCAAATCGATCTCTTCGATCTAGACGTCCTGAACCCCGATCGGGCGGGACTTCACTGCCTCGACATCGATCCAGCGATCGTCAAACTCAATGATCGCGCTAAGAAAACCGCCCAAACCATCAAAGATGCTTACGGCGTCATCGATGGACATTCCGAGCTCATTGCCAATCTCAAATTGGTCAATGAACTTTCGGGCGAACTCAATGCTTGGGTTAAAGGCAAGATCTCGTCGATTCTAAAAGACGGAAAAATCGCGGCGCTGATCGGAGGAGATCACTCGACTCCGTTCGGAGCATTCGAAGCGGTAGCCGAACATTTTGGAGAATTTGGAATTCTTCATATCGATGCGCATTCTGACACCCGAAAAGCCTATATGGGTTTCGAGCACTCTCATGCCTCGATCATGTACAATGCTGCAACCAAGATTCCTAAAATCAAAACGATTACCCAAGTGGGCATTCGCGATTTCTGTGACGAAGAGTTTTCGTTTACCCAATCGCGCAAACATCAATTCAATGTATTTTTCGACCAAATGATTTCTGCACATCGTCTAAACGGAAAGCCGTTTAACGAACTACTGACCCGAATTGTCGATACCCTTCCGCAACAAGTTTGGGTCAGTTTCGACATCGACGGCCTCGATCCGCGCTATTGTCCTCATACGGGCACGCCGGTTCCGGGTGGAATCGATTATTCAGAAGCAGTGATGCTTCTTCGAATGGTTGCAAAATCAGGCAGAAAAATCCTGGGTTTCGATCTCAACGAAGTTGCCCCCATTCTGGACGAACAAGGCCTGCCAGCCGAAATCAATCAAGCGGCAGACGAGTGGGATGCCAATGTGGGAATGAGACTGCTCTACAAGCTTTCTGCACTGACCCTGGCTTCGCAAAAGAAATCGGCTTGGAGAGAAACCTAAATAAACTTCGGACCGAACTACCCTGCCTGACGCTTCATCATGGTTTGAATCTGCGCCTCGGCTTTGACCAGTTCGTTCTTGATCTTGTTCTTTTCTGCTTCTGCCTGCACGAGCTTCTATTTCACGGTTTCAGTTTCTTTTTTATGCTGCTGAACCATTTTCAGAGTGTGTTCGATTTTTTGCTCGAGTCCTTCAATTTGCGGCCCCTTACCCTGCGCTTCTTTTTCGGCCACAATGACTCGCTCTGAAAGCGATTTTACTTTTTCTTTTTCAGCCTCGAGCGCCCGCATGGTTCGATCGAGCTTCTTCGTCAATTCTTCAATCTGTAAATTATTGGCAACTAACAAACCTTCATTTTCATTATTTGCTTTGATCTGCGCTGTTTCTTTTTTCTGAACTTGCTTTGGCGCTTCAGAAGAATATTTTTCCTGGAGTTTGGCATAACGCTCTTTCCAGGTCTTGATCTCGTCCTGATGTTCCTTAATCTCCTGATCTTTGCGCTTACTCGTCAATTGCAGACGCTTGACCTTTTTCGTTAAAAACGAAATTTCCATCGTAGCTTCCATGGTGGTCTGCTTCGATGCACGAATCGCTTTCTCGGCTTTTTCGCGGATTTCCTGATTCTCTGATTTTAACTGGGTCAGTGAGTCTTTCAAAAAATCCTGACTCGTCATGCGAATGCGATCATCTTCTTCTTTGGTTCGAGAGTAACTGACAGAATCGTCGTCCTCGTCTTCCGCCTCACCTTTATTCTGAGTTTGACTCGAAACGACGATCTTTTCTGAATCCTGCTGAACTTGCTTGCCGGTAACCCGCTTTGCAAACGGTTCTTCTTCGACCGGAGCAACAGTTTCACCCCAGCCTTTTTCGGAGGACTTGCTCTTCTTGTAGACTTCTTTCAGCCAATCTTCATAAGGCAGATCGCCCAGATCGGTATAGTTCTTACCTTCAGAAACGATCGCCTCTGAAGAATCCATGATAATTTTAAAGCCCACTTGATTGGCAGCAAGCTCCGCAGCATTCAAGGGTTTCGAAACCCGCCACTCAATCATCTGCATGTTTCCGTTAAAGCGTACTTCAACCTGATCATGCGGACCTAGGTTCTTTTTCAGCATCGACGTTTGATCTGAGTTCAACCAATATTGGGTCAATGTTTTTTCAGCATTTTCAGAAGGCGATGTGATCCGGTTGTCGTGCCTGACCGAGGTATAGAACACTGAATTTTCGATCGCACACTCAAAATAAATCGATGAATCCTTTTGTCCGGCACTCGCGTACTCGAGCAGCGCCTGCGCAAGAATTCTTAAGGATGCAATCTTTGAGGCATCGACGTTCTTGGTCCGCTCGCACCAAGCCACCACAAGATCCGTCGTTCTGCCGATCGTATTGCTGCCATAAACACTGGTGTGCAGAATTTCAGTTTGGTCATTCAGGGCATTGCCGAGACCGATGAGCGAAGAGGTTTTCATATTGCAAAACCCTCCTCTCCATACATGCTGGGCGACTTCTCTTTACTCAGCCGTTTTGCTTCTTGAAATCTTTTTAGGCGTGATGAAATCCGTCGGCACCATTCAGAAGGATGACTCTTCAGGACTTCAAGATCAATCGATCTGCTCGCTTGCAACAAGACAAAGAGATCGCGCACCAATTGGTCAGAAGCCAACCCCGCACGGGTCCAATCCGTTCCAGAAACCGTTTTCAAATATACTTCTTCCCGACGCTCACTTACTTTTTGGTAATCGAACGTACCGGTCTGAAGGCCGAAGAATACGGACGCACCCGAAAGCAACAGCCCCAAATCATGAAGATCAATCGAGGCATCGCGACCGTTTTCCATCATTTCTTCCGGAAGTTTCTTGCAGAGTTCATCTGCAAAGATCGACATGAAAAAAGGTTCAATTCTTAAATCCTTGCCCCAAAGAGGCAACAGAACAGACTCGACCTCGTTTGAAATCTCGTAGGAAGTAGGCGGCAAACCTTCGATTCGAGTATTCAATAAGCTTTTTACCAGTCGCCCCGCGCTCTGAAACTTAACTGCGGAGTTGATCGACTTAGGAACAAATACACTCTCGTACCGTGCAAGCTTTGCAATTTCTTGTGGTGTAAAAAAATCGAGCGGCTCTTTGATCGAAACAAACTTCTGATTCATCTTCAGAAAGACATAGACCGGCGACAGCATCAATGAATAGGGTTTCATCTTGCTCAATGGGCACTGAATCAGTTCTGCCGCGGACCTCATGGTGAGTTTTTTCTCGCTAAAAAGCATATCTTCCTAGGTGGCCTATCGGTTTTTTAGGGTCATTTTTTTAGAATTACCTGCAGCGATAATTATTTGACGTCGAAACCAGAAAGAATCACGTTCTATCTTGAGATTTTCAGGATCTAGCGGCACTATTATGTCAGTCAGCCTTTGGCAGATCCAGAGGGACTTAAAGAAGGGACTTATTTATATGGGAAAAGGTAGAAAAAGCCGCACGCAGAAGATGAAAAATCGCACAAATCAGGCCAAAAAGAAGGCTAGAATCAAAAAGAAAATTACCAAGAAGTAATTTTCTCAACGGGCGTTTTATCAGCCTGTCGCACATAAAAAACTTATTTTAACAGATCAAGAATGAACCGGGATTGTGAACCAATTCCGGTTTTTGCGTTTTCCAATTCGATTCACCCAAGGTTAACGGAAGTAACAGTCGCGCTCCATTTCACGAATTTCGACGGTCAGCGAAAGAGCGCCCTGAGCCTGGTCCGCTCCATACCCCGCCGTCTGCTCTTGCAGGCATTCAAAAATGGCCTTTCCGAAGGTCCGTCTCATTTCAATATTGCGCCCTGAGAGCACTGCCAAGGTAACATGTATCATTTCTATCGATACAGCCCGTGCACCACAGATCACGGCTTCATGAGGTACCAAGCGACTCTTCAACCGACTCAGGTCAATCTCGGGACATTGCTCGAGCGAGAGATGAACGGACTTCAACACCTTTGACAGGTCGATTTTGGATTCGATGTTTTTGGAATATTCGATGCTTAAGTGAGGCATAAAAGCAGAATAGCAGAATTTCAGCACTACTGCGCACCCGAATTATTCCAGCGAGCGCCACCGGCAGAGCCGGATGTCAGCTAGCCTTATTTGGAGAGCATAAGGCACAAGCAGCGTGGCTTTGCCACCTGCGCTGTGCTGGAATATCAAGAGCCTAAAAACAAAAAAGCCCTGCTTAGATTTCTCTGAGCAGGGCTTTTAATTTCAGATCATTTCAGCTGCCTACAAGCAGCAAAGCTGCATTGTGTCAGCCTTATTATAAAAAAAAGGGGGCATCGTGCTATCTTTACACCGAGCTACCTCGGCACTATTGTCGCCGCAGACGAGCTTAACTTCTGAGTTCGGAATGGAATCAGGTGGGACCTCGCCGCTAAAGACACCCCCAAACTGTCGTGTTGGAATTTTTTTTCGGATTACTGCGTCTTTTTTTAAAAACCAGACTCGTAGTAGCTTCCGCTACAACTCGCCAGGATTTCTAAAAAAATCCTTCGCACTCCAAAAAAATCTTCTCACCACTTAAATTGTGAGGAGTTTTTTGATTTTGTGAATAGAGCGGTTAAAAAATTTGAATTATTTTATTAGTATTCTGATTCTTAACTGCGTTTAAATCGTCATTTTCGATCTTCTAAAAGTTATGTAATGAGGCAAGGTAATTTATTTCAGCACGTCGCAAGTGGCAAAGCCACTTTGCTTGTGCCTTATTCATTACTCAGAAAGCTTTGAATAGGGAAGAGTAAGAGAATAACACGTCAGGATCACTCCTGACTTAATAATGATAAGCCTACCGTCCGATTAGTAATGGTCAGCTGAATATATTACTATATGTACACTCCCATCCTATCAACCTCATCGTCTATGAGGGGACTTATGTAAGACTTAACGTCTTGGGAGAAGTTGTTTTGAGGCGAGTTTCCCACTTAGATGCTTTCAGCGGTTATCTCTTCCAAACATAGCTACTCGGCTATTGCCACTGGCGTGACAACCGACAAACTAGCGGTCTGTCCATCCCGGTCCTCTCGTACTAGGGACAGCTCCTCTCACTTCTCCAACACCTACGGCAGATAGGGACCGAACTGTCTCACGACGTTCTGAACCCAGCTCGCGTACCGCTTTAATTGGCGAACAGCCAAACCCTTGGGACCTGCTCCAGCCCCAGGATGCGATGAGCCGACATCG
>CAIKYX010000077.1 GCA_903831745.1 Oligoflexia bacterium | reverse complement strand
GATAAACCTGCTTATCGTGAAAACCCCTTACAAAACCAACCATTTACGGTCGTGTCTACTGAAGTGGGGAACCCACAGAAGCTTCCTGTGGCCCTTTGTAGTGAAATGACCCCTCTCTGATTCCAAACGGCTTCGTAATGAGCCAGAATGAAATTACTAACGATCATTCAATGAAAAATCAGAGAGAGGACACTTATGGATATTAAAATACTTGGGATTGATTTGGCAAAGAGAGTTTTTCAGCTTCATGGGGTAAATGAGCATGGGAAGGCTATTCTCACTAAAAAAGTCGCCCGAAAAGACCTGCTAAAAGTAATCGTAAAACTGAAGCCATGCACGATCGCAATGGAAGCCTGTGGGAGTTGCCATTACTGGGCTCGTGAATTTAGAAAACTTGGCCATGAAGTGAAATTGATTCCAGCCCAACACGTGAAGGCATTTCTAAAAACCAATAAAAATGATGCTAATGATGCGGAGGCAATTGTAGAAGCTTCGATTAGGCCATCAATGCGATTTGTACCAGTGAAAGAGCTACAGCATCAAGATATTCAAGCACTCCATCGATGCAGAGAACGATTGGTTGCTGAGAAGGTGGCATTAATAAATCAATTGCGAGGCACATTTTTAGAGTACGGAGTACTGACGCCCGATAGTAGAAAGCGGATGATCTCTGGTCTAAGCACACTCATCGAAGACAACGCCGAAAAGCTTACTCCAATTAGTATTGAATTGTTAAAAGCAGGACAAGTTGAATTAAGAGAACTCGCTGAAAAAATCGATAAGATAGAATTGCGATTAAAATTAATTTTAAAAGAAAATCCTGTGTGCCAACTTCTTGAAACTATTCCTGGCGTAGGCTTGATGACAGCAACGGCTGTTTTTGGAGCGGTGGTTGATTCATCACAATTTAAGAATGGACGCGATTTTTCTGCTTGGTTGGGGTTAGTGCCCGCACAGCATTCAACGGGCGGAAGATCGCGGTTACTGGGAATCAGCAAACGGGGTAACCCGTATTTAAGAAAGCTCATCGTTCATGGTGCTCGATCAAGAGTGAGTATGCCAGTTCTACAGAGTCAGTGGATGATTGAAGTTGAAAAGCGCCGAGGTAGAAATAAAGCGGTGGTTGCGCAAGCAAATAAAAATGCGCGAATTATTTGGGCCGTGATGAACAGCAAAAAAGAATATAAAGCGAGAGCTGCATGATGGGCTAGTTGCTATTGAAGGATGAGGAGAAATTTACAGACCACAAAAGTGCATAGGGAAAATAGATGACCGAAAAACAAGTTAGAACTACTCGATCAAAACCTGGTAGGATTTTTGGCTATCGCTAGCCGTCTTTGTAGTAAGGAGTTTGAGTAGGCCTGCGGAATTCATCATGGCACGGACAATAAAACGTCCAATAAAGATGCCGAATACATTAACGCTCTAAACCTCTGTTGACGATTATAAATATCCCTTGCAAATCAGAGTGGGGTCATACAAAAATCCTATTCTCTCCTGTTCTCAGGACTACCCCGAAAACCCCTATTTTTTCTAACTTTAAAAACCCGTAAAAACGTTCTATTTTTAATCACGAATTAATCGCCCCGCAAACAGTTGATTACAAACAAAACATGGCGTGAATATGTTTATAAGTCTTCGCCATTTCCATTTCGTTCGCCGATCCAATTTTTTCGATCAATCGTTCTTTTGAAACCGATCGAATATGCTCAATACACGCCTGTCCGGTTTCTTGATTTAGTTTGATTGGAACTCGTGATGGCCAATCCTTTTCTGATCTTGTCATTGGTAAAACAACGACCGTTTGCAATGCTTTATTCATTGAATCCGGGCTAATAATCAAGCAAGGGCGAACTCCGTCTTGCTCACTGCCTCTAGCAGGATAGAGTTTCACTTTCCAGATTTCACCATTTTTGCACATGTTCGCCATCCTCTAAGTCTGCATCAAGCCAGTCTTTATCTTCTTTCGATAAGTCCTCTGTACCCTTAAATTTCCAACGTGAATGATGTGGAAGGCTTGACTCTAATAGGACTTTTTTGTTTTTCATCTTTGTGAACTCAATTAAATCACCTTCTTCCACATCCAATGAGTCTTGAATTTCCTTCGGCAGAATCACCCCAAGTGAATTCCCAATTTTTCTAATCTTTATTGAAGACATAGTAACTCCTGATATAGTTATAACAAAAGTTATAACCACTGTCAATCATCTGCAGCACCCCTAAATCAAGTGATTACGGGGCAGTTCAAAGCGTCTTTTATGAGATTGTGATTACAACAGGTTAGAGGGTACTCGTCGGGCGGGTTTTCGGGGTGCCTTCAAAAAAAAGCCCCAAGACCAATTAAGTCGATGGGGCTTTATCGTATATTTTTGTGACCAGAGGGTGAATCGAATCCTAGAGTTTTATGCGGTTACTTTTTTCATGCACGGAATTATTACTCGTTCGTGTTGGGTGGTGACCTAATCCAAGAAGCCTTTGCCTTTCAAGCACACTCCAAGATTTTGAAGTTCAGCGAGCTTCTTATTGAATTTTTAGGCCGCTCGCTTCTTGCTGGCTTTTATTGGTTTCTTTTTAGGTTCGAGTTCATCCATTGAAAATGAAACCTTGCCTTTGGTGACAGTAACTTCAACTTTGTAGTGATCGAAATTGAGAACTTGATGGTCGTTTTTTTCATCCAAGTCATCAAATTCAACCATGAGTAATTCTCCGTCAGTAGAAAAAAATCCTACGCCGATGCCATTCTTTGCTTCAACTGCGTCGCCTTTTGCTCCATCAAACCATGAAATTGACAGTGGACCGGAATCACCAATTACTCGAAACGATATTTTAGCTTTTTTCACATTTTTACCATTTTAAATATTCAAGCCGCCTCATCCTG
>CAIKYX010000076.1 GCA_903831745.1 Oligoflexia bacterium | reverse complement strand
GCCGCTGGGGATCCGGCCGCCACCGGCCGCCATGGGCGAGGCTTTCGCCGTCCCCGCGATCAGCTGATCCGTCCCTCCGTTTTGCGCGGAAGCCAAAAAAAACCGCTCGGTTGCCCGAGCGGCTTGAGTTTTGGGAGGAAAGCTGCGGCTAAACCAACCCATTGAATTCCTTGATATACGCCAATTATTGGGGGATAGTGTGGGGGAAAATGTGGGGGAAGTTGCTGTGGCCTCTGGAATCCGCAACGGAAAAATACCGTATCTGGTCAAGATTCGAGGAATATATCATTACGAGAGAGATTTTGACATAGAGATACAGGGAAAGGTGGTGTTTGCGGGGAAGGCCCTTGGCCGACGGGTTCGAAAGTCACTTAGTACCAGCGAACAATCTCGGGCATTGCTCGGCTATACAGGCATTCATCTAACCATCGAAAAGGCCATTGAGGAGGCGTGGAAAGGAACCAAGCCACCAAGGCGTCGAGTTTCCGAGATGGGGGTTGACGACATCTTGGACGGGCTTGCAGCCCAATTTAAAACCGGGAAAATTGGCGGCACGGTTGATGATTTGATCGCGAATTTCGAAGCAACCCAATACGTTGAACTTTCCCCTCAGCTACGCAATAAGTTCCATGATCTTGCCATTACTGCGGCCCGTTCGGCGGTGCGGGAGATGATGGTTGGTTTAAACTTCAACCCCGCCATCATCGGGGCTGGAAATTTTATTGATTCAAATCCCGATAGGGCAGCCCCACTTGCCAAAATAGTCTCTCTAAAAGACGCAATTGAAAAATTTAAAAGCAATCCAGAGCGGCAAGAATTGGCGTCCTCGAATATCACAAATTACAGCACAATTTGCGATGTTATTTTGGAGACTCTCGGGAGCAATACAAATATTGCCTACATCAACCGCGATGATGTTATTAGGGTTCGCGAAATAATCCGGTATTTGCCTGCCAATGCAAAAGAAAATTCTGCATTTTCTGGGCTGACATATGAAGATATTTCAAGGATTATCAGGAGGGAGGTTGACCAAATAAAGTTGGAATCTGAAAAAGATGAAATAGGTGAAGATGACTTGCTTGATGCCATTCATGGGCTTGGCGTTTTGAAAATTTCAACAATCAACAAATATCTAACAAACATGGGGACGGTGTTTGAGTTTTTTAGGGTAAATGGTTGGGTGCCATTGAATCCTGCAGAAAAAATTAAGTTGAATGACAGTGGGTATCAATCGATCCGAGAGGCTTTTACGGACGAAAAGTTGATAGAACTATTTAATTGTAAATATAATTTTGATGGGGTTGGCTGGTTGCCGTATCTCGCATTGTATCACGGGATGCGTGGAAACGAATTGGCACAACTTGATGTAACTGATGTTGTTCAAGAGGATGGGGTTTGGTGCTTCAATGTGTCTCCAAGCGTTCGGGTATCACATCTTATAGCCTTGTCAAAGACTGTGAAAAATAAGAAGCCGCGTTTCGTCCCGGTACACTCTCGGGCAATCGAGCGTGGATTTCTTGATTACGTGGAATCCAGAAGGGCAGGGGGGAAGTCGAAGATATTTGATGCGACGAAAATTAAGAGCGGAAACTATCTAACATCTCTGGCAAGTCAGATTGACGAAATCTTGGCCCCAGTCAAATCTCCACAACATACATTGCATTCATTCCGACATAATTTTGCCCAGCATGCTGAGAAAGTCATGGAAGATTCAATGTTAAAGACCTTGGGTGGGTGGTCTTTGCCGAAGTCGGCAGATGAACGCTATAAAAAGGGCATACCTGTTGGCCACCTAAAAGTGGAAATTGAAAAGGTTATTTTTCCGGTCTGATGTGATGGGTTACTTTAAAAATATTCCTAAAAAAATTGATAAAGTGGCTAACGCCGTCCAGCGAGCAGCAATTTTGTTTAGTCGGGCCGACTCTCTAATTTGCTCAACCATTTTTGAATTTTGGATCGCTAAGTTGATCGCGTCTGTGACGTTACCAGCTTCGATTTTTACGAGGCTTGACCTGTGCCAATAATATGTAGAAAACAGAGCGAATATTCCCGTCAGTATGTCGATCATGCTCAGCCTTGCGTAATTGGGTCCGGTGTCGGTGTGCCCTAAAAGCATCAACCTATTCCCATTTAACCGGGTTAGGTGGAAGCACAACTACGGGGCGGGTAATCTCTGCTCCGCCATGCACAGCACAGCCCCTACGATGGATCACCCGACCGTCTTTGCGAGTGTAGACCGTGCCGCGTCTCCAATGTGGTGATTTTGGGGTGCCGGTAGTGTCTGTGCTCTCGTCAGGCCGTTGATGAATGATCGTCTGACCGGGCCTAATCACCCGGTAGGGAGGCAATGGACGCTTTCCATGTTTCTTTCGCGATTTCTGAATTGATTCAGCTACATCAATCGCTGTTGCGTGTATCGCTTGCTGCTGTATGTAGCTAAACAAACATAACACATAGGTTGCATCTACAACGGGATCGCCTTTGAAGTATTTTGTGTCTGTAAATTTTACGTCAACATGAAATGTCTCCGCATCAACTTCGGCCATATATAGAGGATGAAAATTGAAAAATAATTCTGAACTTTTCCCGCCAACCCTGTCGGCAACTGACTTAAACTCGCTTGGGGCGAATGCATCAAACAATCCGAATGCCGCTATAACTAAAACTTTTTCATTTGTGCGAATTAAATAAATCGCATTTGATATAGAAAAAAGCAAACTGCAATCTATGATATGTTCTATATGGCAGCCGCTTTCAACCTCAATGTTCTCCGGGAAAATGTATGGGACCGCGTCATTCAGCGATTCATTGGCCGGACTATTGCGAATCATCAACTTACGGAACCGATTGATTCGTTCAATTTGCAGGTCGATGTTCACGACGGCAACTCCGATTGCAGACCAGATGGGGTCAATCGCGACTACATAATCCCGGTCATTTTCAAAAATTCCAATTAGTAATTGTGTCCATAGTGACAACCCTGCTGCCGGGACACCTTGAGCCGAACACCCTTGGAAAACAGCGGATAAACCCCCGAAGGATGGAGGGAGGCATCGGCGGCGGCTAGGGCTTCCAACTGCCTTATCCCCTTGATGACGTAAAACCCCACACCTTCTGATTCGGTCGGGTCATCGAACACCCCGAGAACCACGTCATGATCACGGCCGATCCGTTCCACCGGTCCCATTGACCGATCCATTTTCGCCCGGTTTGCGTTCGCCATCTCAACATATTTTTCAGCGTCAATCATGTGTCGCCCATTTTACAGCTTTCCATGGGTTTAAAACTGGTAACCACCGTGCATGCAGACTGCATGGATTTCACCAAAGAACCTGATGTCAATAAGACACATAATGTCAGGCTCATCACAGCGGATCACCGCAGTAAATATTATTGGCTTAGTCATATTAGCCACCACGAAAGCCAACACCTTTCCGGTATTAGCAGTCTTTTTCCATATTTCGACGGGGGCATCAGGCTCACACCCAACAATCTCATTGTAGCATTCACTTTCTATGTAATCCGAAATTTTGACAACAGAAGTTCCATTGTCGCAAATTTTCGGATTTAGCACGCCAAATGCACTGTTAAAGTTTGGCATCTTAGGCACTCCAATTAGAAATTGTAGTCATGCGTATTGTTCTGTCGAAGACGATCAGGCCAACCATTGACCGACACCGCTCCACGCAAAATCAAGCTCCCTCGCTGCAACGCCACCAAGCAACTTGCTGATGGATTTGTGAACCATACTCATTCCCTGGAAGCCATATTCAGCGTTAATGTCTTCACCAACCTTCTTGGCTTCCTCTCGCTTCTTGCCTCTGACAAGAAATAATGAGCCACGTTCTTCGGTCCAAGGCTGCCACCCATTGTTTATTGTCAGCAGCCTCATTACAAACGGCGTTAAGTCCGCTATAATTGTTCCGTCGTCCTCCTCCCATATGAAGACGCCACTTGAAGGGTTTCCTTTCATGATTTCGCACACGAGTTCCTTGCTCATTTTCCAATGCTCCTGCTTTTAGCGATTAGCTTGATCAACTGGGTTGGCCGCATCACCTGGGTACTGATGCCAGATTTGACCGTCCAGAACTGGGGGGTAAGGGGTCTGCGTTTTGGGTCTGACGCCGCTCCACTGCTTGAAAAAGAACGCCACACCGTACCGCTGGCAGTCGTCCTTGATCTTCTTCACCCAAGAAATCTTCAGCCGATGCTGGGGGGCCGTTGCACCGCTCTGGCCGCCGACCACGACCCATTGTAGAGTTCCGTCCGCCAGCCACGGCGAAAGGTCCAATTCCTCAAGGAGCGGTTCAACCGACACCCATCTGGTTTCGGCATTCACCCGGCGAAGATCATCAAGACGGTGCAGTGAAGCCTTGCAGCCGCAAGTGACCCCCATCCAGATGTTCTTGTGAACGGGGATGTTCATGTCGGCCATACGGGCCGAACGCTTCGTCAAAATCTGGAAGATCACATCTGGGCGGCTGTTCATGCCGTCAAAAAGCTTGGCTATTTCTTCAGTTGGCACGTCCTTATGAAATGTGTCGCTCATCGAGTTGACAAACACCATTATGCCGGATTTGAACTTCCTGATTTTCCCATACTCTTTTGGCACGACATTTACGCGGCCCGTGAACTCAGAAACACCCGTGATCGCGTTCCGTGTCACAACGTTTTCATACCCATCTGTGCCCATGCATGTATGTCGCCAAGCCCAGAGTGGCGAGTAGCATCCACCTTTCTTCCCTACAGGCCCGCATTCTGGGCTGCACTTTGTGCAGCCTTTCATTGGATTTAGGCGGCCTTCCGACCATGCAATTGAATGTACATGATCAACATTTTCTAACGCGGCCTCATATGCGTACTCTATGTCCGCACTCATTTTAAAAACTCCTTATCACATTTAATGCAAACTTGCTTTGCCAGCAAACCAGCAAGATGCACATATGATATGAAGCTAAACACACATTGGTCAAACAAAAAGCGACAATGTAATTCATTGTTATAAGTGAAATCAAACGGCACAAAAACTTACGCGAAGAGGCGAAAATATTTTTATACTCAATGTGTTTTGGCTGCGGCAATGCAACCTGAATGATATGTGGGGCATATAGTGAGGAAGTAATTGCAGCCTGAAAAATTATTTTCAGACTGCGAAAGCTTCTTTGGCCGACATAATGGCGACGTGGCGGCGGCTAAGTGATGCTTGAAAACATGAAATATAATGTTTTGCCGCATCGATTATATGGGTAAAGCTTTGAATATATAAATGTTGACTGTGGTATCAGAACATAAACTAAGATTGAAAACACGAGCTTCGCCTGATATGTTATGTGGCGTTATCAGAGGGGCATGTGCCATGACAAATGATGTGAACACACCAAGCAAAACTGATCACTCAGTGACCAGTTCCGAGTTTGAGGAAGATGCTCCTCGCATAAACAAGCCGAGCTTATTCAAATTAGCTGATGATGCTATTAAGCTGTGGCTTGAAGCTGATTTGGCTGTGGCTCAAACTCGCAATGAACATGCCAGGGCAAAGTATGAAGGCATATTCCGGTTTGCATGGTCTGCAATAAACATCGATCTAGCCGCATTTAAGAACATCAACAAGGTGAAGGTTGATAAGCGTTGTGCGGACGATCCGTGGCGACTTCCTGTCAAGTACCTGCTTGAGATGACCAAGCGACTCTATTGCGAGAAGCACGGTTCGCCCGAGGCCAAAGCCGAATACCCATCATCAACGCTGGCCAAGGCCGTTGACCTTGTTCGCATCGCGGCCAAAGCTGGAATCGAGCCAGATGGGTTCGGTGCGTGGTGGGACCAGTACAAGGGGGTGAACGACATTCTTGACCGGTTCAAGGTCAAGTCGGCTGCCCGACCCAAGTCTAAAACCGTGATCAGCTTGAGCAAGCGGCAGTGGCGGATCATCCAGCGTGCCGTGGTTGGTTTGGCATCAGAGGATGAAAAGGCCAAAGCCCGCGTCTTGGTCGAGGATGCGATCCATAGCATCGACGAACCCGATGCTGACGACAGCGAGAAAGTCGATGCTGTTGATGATGGTAACGATGCCCTTACGGCGGCAAACGACGAAACCGTGGATGCCACTGATCATAATGAACATCTGTCTGCTGATGAGCAGCATGCCGACGATGATGGCGAACCCGAAGATGATCCTCCTCCGTCTGGTGGTGAACCTCTCCCTACCGATGAACAGGAGACCGATACGGACACTGGTGCCCTTGGTCAACGGACTGACAAGGTAGCGGCACCTCAAAATGCGGCCGAAGCCATCGAGGCCGAAGCCAAACGCTTGGTCGCGACAATGCCGCTCAATCGAATGGACCCTGGAGAAGTGAAGATATTTGGTGCTTGGCTCAATGACCACGCTGACCAGGAACTAATTTATGGTCTGGCGGTCAAAGCACACACGCTTAACACCGATATCGACCGGAGATATGGCCCTCTTGATTACCAGTTCAATGAAATTGTAAATCGCATTGTGAGGCTGCTTGCGGATGAAAAGGGCATCTACTTCAATGATGATCTACATGTTGATTATGACCACGGTGAACCGGTCAAAGATTGGATTGGTAAAAATCCAGCATGGGTTGCAATGGCCAATATAGATGACATTGGGGCCACATACTTCAAGGGCTTTAAATCCAAGAATGATGCAATCATTTTCGGGGGCAATACCCCTGTAACCATTTATAAGAAGGAGAATGATTTCGGGACTTTTGACATCTACTCCGACCCGCAAAGGTGGCTGAGCAAGCACTACACCCATGTTCAGCATGATTTATGATCATGCAAAGATTGCCCACCAGAATACGCGGCTGTATGATATCAGCAGCAAATTATCTGTGGCTACATGAGCCAAACGGGCAACCTAATGGAGCTTGATACATGTCGTTCCTCGACAAACTGAAAGCAGCACCTGCACCGACCCGCGTCCCCGCCGCGTCAAAAAGCACTCCCATCTCTCGGTTCGTAAAGAAGGTGCGTGAGCAGCAGGAAATGGTTCAGGCTGCCATCGATGGCGGCGAGATCAATACCCGCACGGCTTGGTTCGTGAGGTCTGGCGAAGGCTACAAGTTCAAGATTTTGCGGTCACCGTTGTCGGTCGATGGAACCGAATGGTTTGAGTCTTCGAGCCTCAGCGACTTGAAGTCACTTTATCAGGGGCTGATCGACGCTGCTAATGGCGGCGACGAAAAGCTGGTCAAGTTGATCAACGAGCGGTCAGAGCTTGATAAAGTCGCTGCTGAAAAGAAGGGCATTGGTCGAAAAAAGAAGTAATTAGCCAATTCACAAATTAGCCCCGGCGGAGAAATTTGCCGGGGCTTTTTAATGCGTGGAATTCAGGCGGTTTACAAGCAAACTCCAATCATCGAACTGATAAATACCAGTTTGATGGTGACATTTGATGGCAATTTTTCGATATCCAGGTGGCAAAGAGAGGGGCAAAAAGACAATTGCTTCCTTCATCCCTGATGATGTGGATGAAGTGATCTCACCATTCCTCGGCGGTGGTTCCATCGAATTGGACCTGGACCAACGCGGTATCCTGGTGCATGGATTCGATGTGTTCGCCCCACTTGTGAACTGCTGGCAGCAGATCAAGGTCAATGCAGGTGCTGTCGCCGATGCTGCCCGCCAGTTCCATCCCATGGATCGGAATGCATTCTACGAACTTCAGCAGTCTTACTTCGGCATCGCCGATCCGCTGACGCAGGCCGCCGCATTCTTCGCGATCAACCGGTCTTCGTTCTCGGGCCTGACATTTTCGGGTGGGTTCTCTAGCGAAAGGTTCACCACATCCTGCATCAACAAATTGGCACGAACCACGATCCCCAACATCAGCGTCGAGCAGGCTGATTTTGAAACCAGCCTGTCGCGGCACCCCGACACCTTCGTATACGCCGATCCGCCATACCTTCTGACCCACGAAAAATCCAACCTCTATGGGTTCAAAGGTGATGCCCACCGGAACTTCGATCACGTTCGACTCGCTGATGTCCTTCGGTCGCGACCAGGGTGCTGGTTGTTGTCATATAACGACGCCCCGGCAGTACGTCGTCTCTATGAAGGGTTCGCAATGGTAGCTGCTTCCTGGACCTATGGAACCGGCAAGGTCGGGGCCGAACTGCTGATCTTCTCGAACGAACTGGCCGATTCAGTTGGCATGACACCAATGGGTCGCCGATTTAGCGGTTCTTGGCATCGTGATGATGAGGGATTGATTCAGGTCGCCTGATTGATCAGTCGCGTCGATGATGTGCATTCCAGCATCCGTGGTTTCGCTTCATAGCAATAAAACAAGATCAGGAAAATCGACAGAATACGTACTCACCATGAAATAGGTATTTCATGATGAGTTGCTATTTACTCCATATTTTTCAATGGGGTGGCCTTGGCCAATTTATTCACGGATGCTATACTCGTTTTAAAGTTATCTAATGCTTTAATTTTATGGCGAGTAGAAGATCATGGCTGGACGACAAGCGAAGACATTGACGACTGCCCAAATCTCGACGGTGCTGACCCACCTCGGATCGACCCGTCATGGCGTTCGTGATCGGGTCATGTTTTTGCTCAGCGTGAAGGCCGGTTTCCGGGCCAAGGAAATTGCCATGGTCGAATGGAGCATGGTGCTGACCGCGACCGGCGAGGTCGGGGATATCATTCATCTTGAAGATCGGGCCACCAAGCGGTCATCGGGAAGGTCGGTCCCAATGAATCGTGAACTGCGTGCCGCCCTGGTCGATCTCCATGGCCGTGGAATTCGCAGTCCAGATCATCCCGTAATTTTTTCCGAACGCGGTGTGGGGATGACGGCGAACACCGTCGTCGCGTGGTTCGCCCGACTCTATGACAGGCTCGGATTTCTGGGATGCTCGTCGCACTCAGGACGACGGACATTTGTAACCAACGCGGCTCGAAAGGTTGGGCAGGCCGGAGGTTCTTTGCGTGATGTCCAACAACTTGCAGGACATCGCAGTCTTGCGATGACCGCCCGCTACATTGAATCCGATTCGGATTCACAGCGGCGACTGGTCAACTTGATCTGATCACCGCATCATTTGCTATCTACATAGATTTTTATATGATTACATCGCATTTATATGATGTATTTGTTTATTGCCAATCTTCAACCGCATAGTCGATCCTATCGCAGATAGCCGCAAATCGGCTTTTGCGAAAGGATTAAAAATGAAGGTTGTAATAGTTGTTAGATCGATCACGCTACGAAACGCATTGAGCTTCGTTCGCGATAATTTGAACTGCAATCCCACCCACTTCACAAACAGCAAAATTATCGCAACCGGGATTGGTGCCGCCTACTGCCTCAAGCAGTCTCGGAAGACCGAAACATATCGTAAGGCAAAGCTGCATTTCATCGTTGCAGATGTGGTGAGCGATAAGCTTGTATATATAAAAATGAAATTCAACCAGTCGAAAACATACCATGCAGAATTGGTAACCGCCCTTCCATATGAAGAGCTATCCCTGGCAATTGAGCATGTAATGGCTTTTCGTAAAGAGTATCAGAACCGACGCCAATATCCTCGGGGATGGCAGGCAGTTTTACGCGATAAGCTGCTCGAACTTATTCCGTCGATCAAAATATGCGATAAAACCGAAAATACTGTTCAATCGCATCGTCACCGTGAATCGCCAGATTTTGGCAATGCCACTTGAGTAGCATCGTTCGGGGGCGGGATGATCAGTCCTGCCCCGGCAACGAGGTGCCCGACAATCGATTAGTCGGACACGAACTGAACCTCGTTGGGCTTCAACGCAAGCACGGGGATGGGGTTGGGACATTTCCCGCCCTTCACAGCGTATGGCCGCTTGTGAACGATCCGCCCATTCTTCTTTGCGTAGGTGCAGCCAGGGTTCCAGTGGGGTGACTTTGGAACGCCCTTCCCCCGGCCCCTGAATTTTTCGCTGCTCTCGCTGTCGGCCGCAACCTTGTTGCCACCCTCTGCTGCATCTTTGCGGTAATGCATGACGGTCTGACCAGGGCGGATCACCCGATATGCAGGCAGGGGCCTCTTGCCTCTGTCGGCCCGAGCCTTCTGAACATAAGGGCTTGGATCGATATAAACCGCGTGGATTGTCGGTTCGGACAGAAACTGAAGTTGGCCGTAGATAACGCACGCATCAACACCAGCCCTCTCGGCTGACCCGGTCGTTTGAACGTTAGTAAATGTGCAACGCGACCCGTTCCAGACGATAACAGCCGAAATTATTTTTTCCCACTGTCCGTCATGTATGTATGAAGCAATTTTGATTGCGACATCTGACACCTTCGTAACGCAGGTAATGAACTCACCGCTAATGCCACGCATCCTATCGTACACAACCTCAACAATCAGAAGCTCAGTGCATGGCAGGCAGAACCACCTCTCCATGTCATATGCATACTCATCATTCGGTATCATATACGGAATGTAATCACCGCATTCTGAATGTGCGTTGCGGAACGATTTAATCATATTGATGTGCCGGTCAATGTCGATACTCATGATCCTCACTCCATTAAATGCATGAAGATCATATCAATCACACTTGAATGCGTCAATATGCACGGATCATGTTATCTGCGTAAAGTCAATAGTCTTTTTTATAATCTTGCAAATCCACGTTGGAATTCAGAGTGATAAATCAAAAAACTTTTTTCATCCGTATTCCAGGCACATCCCTTGAAACTAAGATTTATGAAAGTGGCAGCACAAAAACCGATGCAAGAATCGTTCGGGGCAGGTTGATCACCAACCTGCCCCGGTAACGCGATCCGATGATGCTCTGCTACTCGATCTTACCGCGACGGTGCTTCGCCTTGATCTTGGCAGCCTCCAACTGGGTATCCAGTTCACCGGCCTTAACGGCTGCGGAAATCTGCTCCAACACCTTGATGGCGTCGGCATTGGTCTTGCCTGCGATGATGCTGTTGGGTTTACCATCACCCTGAATCTCGACCGGCGTCCGACCGTATCGAATCTCCAGCAGCAGGTTGCCGTCATTGGCCGACCGCCAGAACCAGGGCTGCGGCGGACGACTGATGCTCTGCCGCGTGTTGCCGTCTTCGGCACCCTTGCGGTATCGAATCCGTTCGACGGTGAAATTCGGATTCTTCAGCAGTTCGACCTGAAGGCCGATTCCATCCAACACCACCTGCCGAGGAGTCTTTTTCCTCAAGTCACTTACCAGAGCCTTCTTTTCGGATGTAAAATTTAGCTTCAAGTTCAACATCGTAACCTCCATGCATTAAACTTGAGATTATGATAAGGCCGTATTTAATAAAGGCCAAGACGGCTACATGAATATATTTCTATATGTGTCTACTTGGCCACACGGCACATCAACATCAATGTAACGCTATTTCGGCATCGAAAACTAACTCGTCAAATCAATGCTAGATTTAGTCGGCAATCGTTAAGCCTGATATGTGATCGCAATTCGCTTCACAAAAAGGTCAGACTTCTCCATGGATGGAAGTGAGCAAGGTTATACCGGCCTGCGACCTGATTCGATATGGCTGAATATTTCCGCTTCTATTAGCCATCAGCAAATAACAAACAAATTGCCGGTTCATGTTAGCCCGACAGAAAATAGCTCGTCGAGGACATGATACGCCTTCGGCTACTCCAGGTGATCCGGCATGAGCCGCCACAGGCGTAGCCGATCTGATTTCCTGCCAGAGGCAGGGTGGTGTTGAGACAGAACGAAGTGATGAGTTGTCGGTGTTGTAACTACGAAATCATGAACGGACTTCATCTCGACGCCGAAGGCGTCATGGTGTTGAGACAAAACGAAAGGAATGAGTTGTCGGTGTTGTATATATCTGATTCATAAATAGCCATGTTGGACTTAGTCCGTATTGAAGAGCAATACGGACTAACTTTCCAACTTGTCCTGCAATACGGACTAACTCAATGACTTAGCCTACAATACGGACTAACTCCAGAAACAGGAAAAAGGAAATGAACCAATCACTTGAACTTGAGTATATCTGCATATGGGCGGAAACGCCCAAAACAGAACCGAAGCGGGGACGGAAATCCGTCTCATTTTCGGATCGCTATGTATTTACCGGTAACGCAATCATCGACGGGACCACGTATCGCGTTCAATTTGTCGAACACAAGGACGTGACCAAGCTACTCAATGGCGTCCATAAGAGCCGAGCCAGCCATGTCGAGCTATACCGTGTCTATCACGAAGCCCATCAGGCCCAAGAACGGACCTATTTCAGCCCTGTGATAGCCAAAACGGAAGGACGGATCGGCGAACCAGCGGCAATCGGCAATGAGGACACATTGCTTCCGTACCTCGTCCTATCCCGAAACGGGTTGATGATCGAGATCGACTTGAAAGCGATCAACATCAACAAGCCATCCGATGAAGACCCCCGTCTTGGTACCATCGAGCACATCCAAACCCTAACGACCCAAAGGGGTGAGATCATCGTGGTGCCGGGCAAATACATGCGATGGGTTTGGCGTCGTCCGACACCCAAGCCGATCCCAGCTACAACGCAGCAAGCTGCGTGATATGGATGTGGTGTGGCAGGAGGAGGTAGTTCCTGCCACATCACCTCACCCGACGCCATATTTCGGTCCATGCTTCATTTTCAAGAATCTTGAGTGCCTTGACACCTTCTTGCAGTTCCTTGATCTGAATTTCATCGGAACAAAGAACAGCGGCTTCATTTGTTGAATCAATCACCTCAGTCACATTCGAAACTAATGCTAAAAGGGCTTCAGTTGATATCCGCCTATTTCGTGATTTTGAACTACTTAAGTAGCTTGGGCTTCGGTTTAACCATTCACCAAATTCACGACCAGAAGTTACAATTCCCAACGAATAAAACTCTTCATATATTTCTGATAATTTCCGCATAGTCGTCTCCTGCTGCTGTTGCAGGGGTATTTATCCCAGTATCGAATACCTTCATGTGGGCAGCTACTCGACCGCCCAAATTGGCCGCGATCTTCGAACCTGTTATGGTCCTCCGCCACATCCTGGGAGGGGGAAATTATGACCAAGGGGAAATTGCCCTTCACCATGAGCATTTGTGGGCTGGATGAGCTTGCAGACGAGATGGAATCGTTTCGCCCGTCGCACATCATCTCGATCCTTGATCCGGATGATGATTGCGACGATCCCCTGATCTTCCCCAAAGAGATCAAGGTGCTGAGCCTGAGATTTTTTGACCTGCACGCCATCGGCGGAATGGTTGGCACGATGCTGTCGTCCAGGGACCGGGCGGAATACCCCAGTGCTGATCACGCCGATGCGATCCTGGATTTTGGGCGGAACCTTCCACCAGAGGCGAAGTTGCTGATCCATTGCTGGGCTGGGGTATCGAGATCAACTGCCGCTGCGTTCATACTGGCCTGTCTGCACCTGCCTCCAGACGAGGCCATGCACCTGATCCTCAACCTTCGTCCAGGTGCGATGCCCAACCGCCTGATTGTCCGATTCTCGGACAAGATTCTTAGTGCTGGCGGAAAAATGGTTGGTGCGATTGATGGTCACAAACGCGATGTCGGTTCACGGTCGATCAGATCAAGCAGGCGTTGAGCATCTTTTAACGCACTCTTCAAAATATCTAAAACCGCCATAATTTCAAATCTGATTTTAGCTTCATCGTAAACCGGCGGAAGTGTTTTTGGAGAAACAGAAACTGCATCTTGCGGAGAAATTGTATATTCACTTAATCGCATCGCGTACCTCACATACATTGATAAATATATTTATGAGATTACGCGAATTCGAACCTTCAGATCAGATTGTTTATTTAATCAGTTTTACGGCCATTGGCAGCGTCAGAAGAACCAATGGGCCAAACACTCCGTATCGGGTTGTGGCATTGAGCCGCATTGTTGAGGATGCGGTGGTGACGGTCGCGGATGGCTCGGTGGGTGAGTATCAAGACCGTCGCCATGCCAGCGTGGTTGTGACCGGTACCGTCCTGGCATGGGGACATGGCGGGGTTTGTGGTCAGGGCAGCACCATTGACGAATTCTTGGACGCTGCGATCTGGATTCAATCCGGCCAGATTGACGGTGTAATCGAGAATAGAACGGTGCGAGTTAATCGGATCACTCGGGTTGATCCGCGAACTGGCAATGTTGATTGCAATGATTTAGACCGGAACCTACAACTAATGAACAATATTTGCGATAATTCGAAAACAAATATAAAATAAGAAACAGCATAACCTCGACCTGTGTGGAGGTAATTATGAAAATTAAATACATCGGCACTATGTCGCTGGTATCAGCTTTCTTTCTAATCGCACCGACATACGCAGTGAATGCACAGGAAGGGGTATACTACACCACGGACAAAGGTTCTGCTGGTGTGGTGAAGGCCGAACCCCCGCCGGTATATCTGCGTGATCCAAGTCTCCCCAATTACTACGACACCATCCAGAAGGATGCTTTGCCTCCGTCGCTCCTCACATACAGGGAGATCGACGCTCCAAGATACTGGCAACGGCAGCAATCTGATGTGCTGGGCAAGGATTCCAACGGCATGATGCTACATGATCGCGGGGAGTACTGCTCAAACCAAGTGTCCAAGATCAATCGGTATGCCGAAATATCCATGAAGTGGTTGAACGATCATGATTTGTGGTTCGCACCATCGGTCGGATTTATCCCGCATGGGGTTGTGATGTCGGAAAGTCGCGACATTCTTACCTATGCACAAGTCGCTTTTCGCGACATACGATATGCTAAGAATGACGGGGCAAGAATTCAACATTGTGATGATATTGCTGATTTTGCGATCAACCGGATGCAGAAATTATTAGAGAAGTACCCGGAAGACCCACGCTGGATTGAACGTGGCAGGAATTAGAGGATTTGGTGGGAAACGACACCCAAAATGATTAAGCCCGGATCGCACGACCAGAAAATTTCCATCCTCATCAGCGGCGACAAAATGACGGAGTTGCAACTGCATTCATGGATGATTTTTGCCCTGCCAACATCGACGGCCTTGGCCCAAGTCACTGCCAATTCCACCGTTATCCGTGGCAACGCCACCCGCCGCCAAAAGCGAAAGATCAGCATAACCTTACGGTAGGATGCCGACTACTACGCCTGTCATGCAAACGGCCAATCCGTAGCACTACATCCTGCTGTGGGGAGGTAATGATTTGCCGTTTACTTTTTTGATGGGGCGGCGGCCCTCAGGAAAATACGACGCCTTTTTCGGGTCTGCCGTTAAGTTACACTGTGGATTGAACCACACCTTGAGACCACCGCCACATCGACCTTACGTAAATTTTCAGTAAATCACTACGGATTTTTTCGCCCACCCCGGCTTTTGATTCGTTCATTGCTTAACTTTCCATATTTTTGAAGTGAAAGTTTTCCGCCCTATCGTACAGCTTGTCTCGAATGACTCTCCAACTTCAAATATATTTTTCTTACCTTCCATTCCTATAATGCACGACTCCGTCCAAACCTTGTCTTTTAAAATTCGGTTTTCGTCATGCACAAGAAACTCAGGGCCCATGGAAACCACGAGAACAAAGCCATATATATGTGAAAAATCCAGCACTCTGTCCTGAATTGGGAGCAAATGGGCCAGCTTGAAAATATCGCGTGATATGTTAATTGGAGTGGACGCACTTTTAACCAGCTTTAATTCGATGCCTACAAATTGATTGTTGTAAGCAATTGCGAAATCAATTTTTTTAAATGCCCCAGCAGTGCGTGTCGTATCATTTTTTAACTTCAACTCACATTCGCAATCCCACCCATATCCGTGAGCAAATTCAATTAGTGGGACACGTAGTGCCGACTCATAGACAATTCCATCCTGCTTCTTTGCTGAAATATAAGACATGTATGTGCAGGCAATGCGGGCTATCCAAATAGCGGCCCTATCTACCGATTTAGGTCCACGATTTTTCCCCCTGAACTCAATCTTCAATGCACACCCATCAATCTAATTCCCGTCAAGCATTTTTTAGAATCCACCGTCCATAGCCTCCTCCTACAAATTTGGATTGATCCGCCGAAGTCCAGAAGCTGCACGATTCAATTCTGCCGCCATATCATAGAGGCACCATCCACTCGCGACGATCCAGCCAAACAAACTGAATTCAAGGATGAGGCAGATAATCCCCGCAATGGGGCGGTTGCGGCTAAAAAAGTGCCAAAATGGTATAAACCCAGCAATCAGAAGATTCTTCATCGACGTTCCATCCAGTTTGATTCCGCCTGATGGCCTACTTCACGAGACCATCAGGCAAGAACGTTCCAAAAATATCTATTGCCGCAACGTGGCAATTCGAGATTGGTACTGGTTCAGGACGCAGGAGATGGCAACGGGGCGATCCAGCTTGGCGACATCACAAGTCTGGTTCCGTTCACGAACCCATGCACGCTGTTCAGTCGTAATCCGCTCAGCCTCGGACGGCTTTGCCTGCCTGACATCACGGTAGACCGCAGACAAAGTTCCATCAGCCGCAGACAACTGCCCATCCATGCAGATCAGACGCTCCATCGGGGTTTGGGCGGCTGAGCAATTGAATCCCGGTTGGGTGATTTGCTCGTAACCAGGGGGAGCAACAAAGCGTGCAGATACCATGGCATTCTCTGGTAGGCGTGGAACGAGAGAAGTGGGTTCCTGCTTCACCGGTTGGGGAGCGGGTTGCACGGCGGGGGGAGAAGCTTGCGGAACATTGAGCGGGGGCAGACCGTCAGCGATACGCACCTTTAGGGCGGCAATTTCAGCCTGATCAGTTGTGCGAACCAAGGCAGCCTGCCACTGCGTGCGAGCATCATCTTGGTGACCAGAACGCCATAGTGCATCACCAAGGAATTTGTAGGAGCCGGAGATAGCTTTAGCTGGTCCGATGAGATTTATAGCCTTTTGAGCATTCTGGGCGGCACCATCAAAATCATTGAGCCGATTCCGTGAAACGGCAAGCCCGAGAAATCCCTCAAAGTTTTCTGGTTGCAACTTGGTTACCCGCTCAAAAAGCTTGCTGGATTTCTCAAAGTCAGTACCACGTGCCTGGACGACATTAGCAAGCTTTGAGATGATCTGTATCTGGTCAGGAGAAATTGAAAGAGCCTCATCCAAATCACGTTCGGCAAGGTCCAACTGCTTATTGCTCTGATAGGCACTTCCCCGCCAGAATAGTGAAGGCCCCACACCGCCATCATTAGCTTTACGGGCACGGTCAACAGCCTCATCAAGCTTCTGCATACCCTCATCAAAGCGGCCATTAGTAACTAACAGATTTCCCATGAACATAGGTGCCATAAACCGGGTCGGGAATTCAGTCGTAAGTGCACCGTATGCCGCCAATGCCTGATCAACCTGTCCACTACTGGCAAGCCCCTTAGCCGAGTTAATGCGAGCATCATATGCCGGAGCCTCGGCTGCAGATTGTGCGGCGGCTTTCTGCCTCTGTTCAGCTTCTTCGCGGTCACGCTGAGCCTGTTGAGCTTCTGTCTTCTGACGCTGCTCAGCTTCGGCCTTCTGCCTCTGTTCGGTTTCTTCGCGGTCACGCTGAGCCTGCTGAGCTTCTGCCCTTTGACGCTGCTCAGCTTCGGCCTTCAGACGCTGATCCTCTAAATTCTGAGTCGCCTGCTGTTCGGAAGCAATTCTCGCTTTGTGATTGTCCGCCCCACCCATCCAGGCAAGAAAAGAGAAAAGCACAGCCAAAGTAACACCAAGAACATATGAAATGGATTTTGATTTTTTATAGGTATGCAGTTTAGAAAAGATCCGAACCTTCCGAATATCCGAGTCAGGGGATGAGAAAATCAGTATCATTCCATATATAAATACCAGCACGGACAAAACAACAGAACACCCTGCCATTATAACATAAATCTTATTGTCATTGAAAAATCCGTAGCCAGCAAATAAATAATACCCAATAACACCAGCAACGAGCATTTTAATAATTTTTGACTCATCCCTAGGTCTTGCCCCCTCGAAGTTAACTCCACAAAAGGCATCCATCATCCCTGAATACGATTTTCCGCCATATTTATACTCTACAAAATAGAAAGGCATTGAAAGAATTAATGGGTCAAAGCTAACTCCTTTATTTGCAAATCCAAAGCTCCCGTTTGCAACAAAACCGGTTTTTCCAGCCGCAACTACATACCCTTCCTTGCCTCCTATTTTAACCCAATTAGAATTTACAATATTATCTATGACAGATTCGCTGACAATCTGCTGGACATCATTAGAATCTGCTTCATCAAAATCCCTCGATACTAACTTATATGTAGATGCCACATTCTGGGTAAAAACATAAAAATCCTCGCAGTCGTTAACCGCTGACTGATGGAATGCAATCATGGGGGCACAGGAAAAATTTGATCTTATATGCCCGCTATCCTTGTGCCACGTACAATAATCTTCCTCTGTCGGCCGCGTCGGCCTGGGGCGTTTTTTATAGGGGTCGATGTCCTGAAGTATTTTAATCTCACGTTCATACTCATGAGATGCCTTGTTAAATAATGCGGCATTTAATACTCCAATGTCCGCCGACCATTCACCATTGCCAATTGCATCATTTACCACAAAAAATGGTAGCCACACCTCAGTAAGTTTTATTTCCGCTTTAGCCGATAAATCTTTTTTAACAAGAACGCCTTTGCCCAGCCAATCGCGGAACATGCGTTCAGCCTGATCTGTGCCGATCTTTGATTTGTACGTAAAAATTTCCATTCTGCTCTCCCCCCATTTTTGAAGGATATATGGCCAAAATCAGGCTACAATCATTAATGTACAGCCAAAAAATCTAGGATGTCTACATACGGCGGTGGTAATTTTAAACTTTCCATCTCATGGGAAAGGCCCCGCCCTCACTGCCCTACCTATAGATTATCAGTCTGAGTTCGGCCAAATTGCCTAACAAGCCCACATTGGGCATTGCGGCCAACGATTGCTAGTGCGTTTAACATTTGCGGAGAATGGATGATGCGGCGGTCACTGATTTTCATGTTTCCGATCACGTTGGTAGCCATCGCTCCATTTTCTGCCGTTGCAGAGTCCCCGATACCCAAGCAAGGGACATGCCCATCCGGCTATCACCAGAGTGGCGGGTATTGTGTGCCAAGTTCTTCATCATCAATGCCCGCCGTTCCCAAATCGGGGAGTTGTGCTTCTGGCTATCACCAGAGTGGAGACTACTGCCTTGCAGATAGCAAAAAATCTCCAGAGGCTGTGATAAAGAACGGATCATGCCCATCGGGCTTTCATCAGAGCGGTGGGTATTGCGTCAAAAATTAAGAGTTTTCTCGCCATGCATCAAGATAATTTGATCCAAGCAAGTTCGTCGAAAAAGACATGGGATAAGCTATGCTCAACTTACCACAAGGCCCTAACATTTATTGAAGACGCTGATGCTGATATTTCCGCAAAAGAAGAGTTTGATTACTTTAGAAAGTGCGTTTTAAATACTTGCATTTACGTTGCTGGACACAAGTGCACTATTAACGAAACCGCCACAAACATTATAAATATTGTTTGCGGTGAGGGCTACAGTGCTTATGGGTATACAAGCAAATATAAACAGATCAAGAGCAATGCTTTTCCGCTGGAGCGAAGCATTGATGGCATTGAATTTGCCATGCTCCGAATGGCTGTTCTCAGGTGGGTAACGCAACGTCAGAGGTACACCGTCGAAAGTGATTTGATTGTTCAATGTGTCGTATCAATGTGGACCGCTATTTCCACCGCCAACGCCCCATCCAACAGCAATGAACTTTCAAACATTAAATACATTAAATCCATGTTAGAAAAGAGAGCGGCAACCATTTCCGGTAAAATTGACTACAGTATTGTTGTCACCGATACAGAAATTATCGAAGAGCCGAATGAAATCGTTGAATATACGGTTGACAGCGGAACGCTCGAATCTGTTTTTTCTGAACTTCGTTTCCTTGTTGGGCTGGATAGCGTCAAAATTGAGGTTGAATCCCTAACGAACCTTGCGAAGGTCTTTCAATTAAGGAAGCAACGGAACCTTGCGGTTCCAGATTTTAGCTTCCATCTCGTTTTCATCGGCAACCCTGGAACCGGCAAGACAACGGTAGCCCGCATCATCGCCAAAATTTATGGACACCTCGGCTTGCTCTCCAAGGGGCACGTGATCGAGGTGGATCGTGCTGGGCTGGTCGCTAACTATGTGGGTCAGACGGCGACCAAGGTGCAGGAGGTTATCGCCAGGGCGAAAGGTGGAATTCTGTTTATCGATGAAGCATATAGCCTTTCGAGCGGCGGGGAAAAAGACTTTGGACGGGAAGCGATTGAAATTCTATTAAAAGCAATGGAAGATCAGCGTGATGATCTGGTGGTAATTGCTGCTGGATATGACGAAAAGATGGAGGAATTCCTTAATTCAAATCCCGGACTTCGGTCAAGGTTTCCAAAAGTTATTTCATTTCCAGATTACTCTCCCGAGGAATTGGCTGAAATATTTGTTAGAACCGCCGAGAAAACTCAATACAACCTTACCCACGCAGCGAAGGTCACCTTATATGAGGAGACGAAGCGAATGTGGATGAACCGGGGAGAGGATTTTGCCAACGCACGAGATGTCAGAAATCTTTTTGAACGGACTATCTCCGCTCATGCCAATCGCATCAGTGCCTTGCCCAATGTCACCGAAGACATCCTGACTACGGTTGAGGAGGTAGACGTAGCTACCGCGATAACCGCAGCAGAACCTGAGATTAATCTCGAACTCTAATGGCCCCCATTTCGGCGATTTTGCCTGTCAGCATTGATAATGGGGGGGGCAAGATCGCGTCCGACCGAATCAAATTCGGTGCGGTCTTGTTGCCTTGGTCTTTACGGTGCTAATCAGCAGGATAATGGAGTTCAGGGAAAACTGGGTATGGCGTTAATCTGGATGAGAAGCGTTCAGACATTGCATCCTATGGCTTCTTCGCCCTTGCCGAAACGCACACTTTTGGATTTTCGGTTCGTTTCTAAACGGTCTCCTGAGTTGTAACGCCGAGTAAAAGTTGACAATTAAATTTCAATGACGACACAAGCGATAAATTTTTAATAGCATCAGTTATTGTATCTGTCCGATGCAAAATTTCAGTATCGTCTCCCCACTCACGTGCCAAGCTGCTGAGAGAATTGGCGATTCCATTCACTTTTGCTGGCGTGAATTCATAATATGGCTGATTCGCAATATCTTTTTCAATTGAATCGATGCTGAAAATGCCATTTTCAATTTCCACTGGCTCTGAAAATCTCCAAAATGTTGTTGATGACCCCGTATACGATATATGATGAGATTTTCCGTCATATAACTGTCCAATTGATAACGGGCGAATGAATGAACAGTTTTCTACCGTTGTGCGTGAGTTGTAAAATTCTTCGCGTTTTTCTTTTTCGTGAAAATTCGGTGTTACATATAGTGAAAAATGTCCACGATTTTGCATATTACACATAATGCTATGTTGACTTGGATTCCCCTTGCATCTTAACGGCATCCGATAGAAATCATGCCACGGCAATGGCACGCGAACGTATTCTAGTACTTTTCGGTTTTTGCCATCAACCCAGGTTGGAATTTTAAATTGCAAAAATATAGGTCTAAACCAAGCACTTAACTGAATAACTGCGTCACTTCCACTCAATGGCAAGCTTTGGTTGGGCGGGGGTTGGGATGCCCCCGCAATAACCCGAGAAGCGTTAAACACACCATCCGGGACCTTGAGTGGTTGATGAGAAAGAGGTGTAATTGTGTGCATTCTGCTTTGAGTGGTTCCCTTTCCCTCATCGCGAAGATGAGGAATAATAGGAGCAAACCCACCAATTCTATAATAATCAAATGCTCTTAAAACATCATGTCCAAATGTGAACTCATTGAAATCGCAGTCATGGATGCTTATTACCATGCTTTCTGCCTTAGCATTATAATGCGTCTACATCCGTAAGTTTCTGTATTCAGGGCAGGCCACCCTGAAAATCTAACTGTCCGAATCATCGCTGCTCGAGTAGCTGCTGTCGTCGGAAAAATCGGCTTCATATGAGAAATCGGACGACACGGTGGTGTCGTATGAAACATCCGATGTCACGTCATTGTCGGTTCCGTAATTTCCATCATCAGAGACATTCGAATCAGAATCGTCGGTATCCGACGTATCCGCATCGGAACCGCTATCCCCGTAGTAGTTATTGATGGTCACGTTTTCAGTCACGCTCTCGTCCATGGAACCTGCCATACCACCACCAAAAGCTCCGCCCCCCATGCCACCATGATTACCCGAAAAAAGGCTGGAGATACCCTCGGCCAACAACATCCCACCAGCAACACCAACCGCTGCGGTCGCAGCATTACGCAAGAAACCACCACCTCCTGCTGGTGCTGCCCCAGGAAGATTCCATGGTGACGTAGAGGGCTGCTGACCATATTGGGCTGGTGGCTGCGGTGAAGGCGGCTGCTGATATTGGGGGGCAGGTTGACGCTGGGAGCCTGCCGGTTGCTTGTTTCCCAGTGTCCAGGGATTGGTACTGGGGATAAAGCTACCTGCCGTCGATTTTGCAGGTTGTTGAGACGATGCCGCCTTGGCATCAGCTAACTGCTTTTCCAATTCGGCAATTCGCCGCTCGGCCTGCTTGATACCAAGTTCCTGAACCACCACCGCCTGCACCAGATTGTAACCAGCGTCAGGGAGTGATCTGAGACGATCCGAAATGAACGCATCGGCTTCAGCATCCTTCGGTGCCCCGGAAATGGATGCCAGTCGATCAAGGACGCTTTGGATCAACTCTTTTTCCTGGGGAATCATGGCGAACCTTCCAGAAGGTAATGTGTGATCACTGTAGCTGAATAGGTTCGCGTGGAAAACGCGGAATCGAATTCGATTGCTGGTAGATGCCTTTCGCCCTTTAGAAGCCCCATGAACAACGATCTTCGTTCAACTCCATCCACCGATGCGTGATCACCAGACTGCACCCGCAGGATAAATACCTCTCGAAAGTGAGGGACATCATGAACGCCAAAATCTACGACCCGCAGTATGACATTGACCGCCGCCTGGAAACTATTGCTGAGATTTTTCCATGGAGGCGAACCTACGAGGTCGATGAAGAGGGTTTTGCCATCCTGCAAAAATCCTTGCTGGGGTGTGCAGGCCATACGCGGCTGACCGACCCTGGCGGCGGATCGCTATCCAAGAAGCACCTTGAGGTCGCCTTTGCCTATAGGGTCACCCAGGTCACCGCGTGGTTCAGCAACAAATCAGATTATCTTGCGGTCAAATCAGTTTGTGATGCTGCAAATGCAGCAGTCCGAGCATCTGATTTTCACTGATATTGCCAGTCTTCCTGCATTTGCAGCAAAATAACGCATCTTTGATAAATAGTTCACAGCAAACTGTTTACCAAGGAGACATCATGAGCACCATTCACGAATCGCAAATCGCTAATCACCAAAAAGAAATTGAATGCGACCCAGATAATTACGCCCGTCCATGCACTCATTGTGGGGGCATTACATTTGTTATCACTCTCTCAAATCGACTAAAGTGCTTTGAATGCGAAGAGTTTTTGATGGTCGATGATGTCATCTAACGCAAGTGCGGGATGGCATCATACGTAGTTGAGGGGCTACTTGCTTGGGTTTTAGTGATTTCTCCCAGGATACGGGGCCGATTCGTGGGGGAGAATGTGGGGGAAAGGGTGGGGGATTAGCATTTTTAGATATATGCTAACCCCTTGAAAAATCAAAAAAAACCGCTCGGTTGCCCGAGCGGCTTGAGTTTTGGGAGGAAACGTCCAAGAAAGGCAACAAGGGATTGTCCGAGGACCTTCCGTTTGTTGCACTGCAATATATATGGGGCAAAATGCTGCGGCGCAAGCAAAAAT
>CAIKYX010000075.1 GCA_903831745.1 Oligoflexia bacterium | reverse complement strand
CAAGCTCGCAATGCAGCGGATTAACTGTTGCTGTTGGTGGTGGTCGTGGAGGTCAAGGTACCGGAACTTCACCATACTTTAATGCTTCTTCAGGCGGTTCTGGTGGCGGAGGTGGTGTTCAATTCGCTTCTGGAACTTATGCCTCAGGAGGCTCTGGAACATCAGGGCAAGGTAATTCTGGTGGAACTACTTATTTCTACGCCGATCCATCTACGGGTTCAGGCGGTGGTGGAGCAGGAGCAGCAGGAGGATCGCAAAGTAGCTCTCCATCTTATTCATTCCCTAGTGGCGGAGCAGGTCTTTCATTTTCATGGTCATCTGTAACTGGATTAGGTTACAGCGGTTATGTTGCAGGAGGCGGTGGTCCTGGTGGATGGCAAACTGCAAACGGAGCTGGTACTGGTGGCGCAGGCGGTTCTGGTGGCGGTGGTACTGGTTCGTCAACTAGCAATGCAACTGGTTATGCAGGTTATGCTGCACAAACAAGTACAGGATCAGGCGGTGGCGGTGGTTCAAATGGAGCTGCTGGCGGTGCTGGTGCTGGTGGATTTGTTGTTGTTCGTTATACAAGAGCATCGGTAGGAGGATAATGGCCCACTTTGCAGAAATAGATGAGAACAACATTGTTGTTCGCGTGTTGGTTGTGGATGATTCTAATCAAGAACGAGGTCAACAATTTTTAGCTGAAGATCTTGGTTTAGGCGGAAGATGGATTCAAACTTCCTATAATACGCATGGCAATGTTCATTCTTTAGGTGGAATACCTTTCCGCAAAAACTACGCTGGCATAGGAGCAACTTATGATGAAAAAAGAGATGCATTTATACCTCCAAAGTTCTTTGATTCTTGGATTTTAGAAGAAGAAACATGTTTATGGAAACCTCCTACACCAATGCCAACAGATGGAAAACTCTATCAATGGGTAGAAGCTGATCTAAACTGGCAAGTTTTTGATTTACCTAAGCAATAAAAAATCCCTTTAATTCTAGGAGAAAACAATGGCAGCTTCATCTGCTCAATACACAGTCACAACAACACCAGTCAAAATCGTTTCTGCCGACATTGGTGCTGAAAAGGTCTATATCCACTCCGAAACTGCCATTGCTTATCTTGGGGGAGATAACACAGTTTCATCGACTACTGGATACAAGCTCGATGTCAATGACAAGATCATTCTTGACACTCATGAAGGTGAAATCTGGGCAGTATCAGCATCAAGTAGCTCAATAAGCGTGTTGATCATTACCAAATGAACTCAGATACCGCTACAATAATTTATTCGTATTTTTTTGTTTTAGCAGCATTGCTTGCAGGAATTGCAATGATAGCCAAACACGCTATCAAAACGCATACTGAAGTCATTGAAGATAAATTAGCCAAAATTGAATACGCGCTCTATAATGATGGAAAAACTGGTTTGATCAACAAAGTTGAAGAACTCCTTACTAATCAGCAATCAATCAAGATCGATGTTGAAGTTATGAAAGCAAAATCCGAAACTAGATCAAGGAAGTCAACATGACTCAAGCAGCAGATTTTGTGGCAACAGCTATAAAAGAGATTGGTACAATTGAGGTACCAAATAACAAAACCAAATATGGCAAGTTTACCGGCCATGATGGACAACCATGGTGTGGATCTTTTGTTATGTGGTGCGCATCGCAAATTGGCTTTAAAGATATGCCAAATTGTGTATACACTCCAACTGGAGTCCAGGCTTTCAAAAGTAAAAGCCAATGGACAGATCATAATGTTGCTAAACCTCAACCTGGAGATGTTGTTTTCTTTTCTTTTTCAGGCAATGGAATAGAGCATGTTGGGATTGTTGTTAAAGATAACGGTGATGGAACTGTCACTACTGTTGAAGGCAATACCAGTCCAATGACAAAACCCAAAGGCAGTCAAGCCAACGGCGGAGAAGTTGCAGAAAAAATTCAGGCATATAAAACAAACAATACACGGCACATGGCTGTCTTCATAGTAGGATTTGGCCATCCAAAATGGATAAATTAGGAGAAATATGAAACTCGATTCAGCAAAAGTTAAATCTTTAGTTTTAACCTATGGAACTATTACATTACCTGTTGCAACTACAGCTCTGGCAATGAATGCTGCTCCAATTGTTAAAGTACTTTCGTTCTTTTCTGGAGCTCTTGCTCTTATTGTTCGTCAGGCAAATCCAAAAGATCCATTTACAATGAATCTTCTTAAAGTTGTTGAAGAAGAAATCAATACTACTCTTGAAAAAACAACTAAAAAAAAGGCATAATTAAATGAAACAGGGGGACTTTTCTCAATCGGTCGAACAAATGGTTGCGACGGATGACAGATTCACCTGTGCTGTTCGCGAAATAGGAAAAAAACTGTCAGAATCAGATCGTCCTGCACTTACAGATCTTATGGATTCTTCGCTATCGACTTACAAAGTAACCAAATTCCTTCGTGATTCTGGCTTTTCTATAGGTCAAACAACCGTATGGAAGCATAGAACAAAACAATGTTCATGCGAGAGGGAGAAATGACATTTGCCGAAGAAGCCAAACTTCTTAAAGAAGAAGTAGACCCAGTAGTTGCAGAACTTCGTGCAGCTCTCATTAGAACCCAAAAGCAACTTTCCAAAACTAAGGAAAGAACTGACGAACTTGTTGAAGCCACTATTCAAGCTTGCAAAGATGCGACTCTTGCTTTAGGTCCAATTCCTAAAATTGAAGCGCCGGTTCTAGGTAAGTCAAAGAAAAAAGCTGAAGTTGCACTTTGGCATTTAACTGACTGGCAAGGATCCAAAGTAACTCAAAGTTACAATTCAGATGTTATGCGTAAACGAGTTATGGATTTTGTCCACAAAGCTGCCAAAATTACTGAAATCCAACGCCAAGATCATCCCGTCAATGACGTTGTAATTTGCTTTGGCGGCGACATGGTTGAAGGACTTTTTAATTACCCTGCTCAATTGTGGGAAATTGATGCAACTCTTTATGACCAGTACACAATTGTCAGTCGACTAATTTTTGATGTAGTTCGGCAAGCTCTTGCTATTTACAAAAACGTGACTGTTGTTGCTGAATGGGGAAATCACGGTCGAATTGGTTCTAAAAGAGATCACGTACCGAAGTCTGACAACTTTGATCGAATGTGTTATGAACTTGCACGACAATTGTTAGCTTCAGATGATTCAGTAAATAAACGATTAACTTGGGATCCTTTACATGGAACCGAAGACATTCAAAGAATTGAAATTGGAAACTACAGAGCTTTGCTTATGCATGGCGATGAAGT
>CAIKYX010000074.1 GCA_903831745.1 Oligoflexia bacterium | reverse complement strand
TTTTAGAGCCGTTAATGATATAATCACCGCCTACTTTTTTAGCAGTAGTAGTGATACCGGCAACATCCGATCCTGCGCCAGGCTCGGTTACGCAATACGCCGCGTATTTTGGCTCGGCGGTAAGCATTCCTAAAAATTCTTTCTTCTGATCATCATTTCCTGCAACCATGACGGGTGCCGAGGCAAGCGAATTGGCTTCCATCGCAGTTGCCATACCGGTGCATCCGTAAGCGATTTCCTCGGTAATAATGATTCCGTCAAGAACCCCGAGCCCCAATCCGCCGTACTCTTGGGGAACATGGGTATTCATCAAGCCGAGCTCCCACGCTTTTTTCGTGGTTTCATGAGGAAACTCACCGGTCTTGTCATGATGTTCCGCTTTCGGAATCATCTCGTCCTTCGCGAATTTTCTAGCGAGTTCTTGAAGTTGCTTTTGATCGTCGGAAAGTTCGAAACTAATCATGAGAAATATCCTTTCGTGATATTTCTTAAGTCTAACCAATAATTGAAAAATTGCGCTTAAAAATTTCTATAAAAATGACAAGTATAGCCGTCAGGATTCTTTTCTAAGTAATCCTGATGATAGTCCTCGGCTGGAAAAAACGGTTGAACGGGAACCAATTGAGTTGCAAGAGGCTTCTTCCATTTTACCGACCATTCTTGCATTTTTTGCTCGGCCACGCGCTTTTGCATCTCAGTGCCGTAGAAGATTACCGATCGATACTGCGAACCGATGTCATTGCCCTGCCTGTTTTCAGTAGTCGGGTCGTGCATTTTAAAAAAAAGATCAAAAAGGATCTCGAGCTGAAGTTTTTTTGGATCGAAAAAAACCTCAAGCGACTCAGCGTGCCCGGTCTTTCCTTTTTTAACCTCTTCATATTTAGGACTCGGTGTTTCGCCACCGGCGTAACCCACTGCGGTCGAGATCACTCCTGGAATCTTTCGAACCAAATCCTGCATTCCCCAAAAACATCCACCCGCAAGAACAATCGACTCGTAAGTTTTTGAAAAGAGTTGAAGCCAAGGTCGATAACGCTCAGACATTTGCATTTCGGCTAGCGAAACAAATTTAAGAGAAGCCGAATTGATGCAAAATCTCAATCCGCCCCGCTCTTCGGGTCCGTCATCAAAGACATGCCCCAGATGAGATTCAGCTTCTTTCGATTTTACTTCTACTCTTCGCATGCCGTGCGATTCGTCTGCGTGATTGACCACGTTTTTTGCGTCGATCGGGCGAGTAAAACTCGGCCAGCCGGATCCGGAATCGAATTTATCGAGCGAACAAAACAACGGGGTACCGTCCACAATATCGACATAAATTCCCGATTCGTGATGATTCCAATACGCATTCTTGAAAGGCGGCTCGGTTCCGCACTGCTGTGTCACGGCAAATTGTTCCGGTGTCAAAATACTAGTAAGATCGGGCTTTTTCATCCATACGGTTATAACTGAAAAAAACGGAATAGTCACTCAATGAGCTCTGTTAAGAAATTGACTCACGGATATTGTTTTTTCTGCATTTAAAATCTGCGATACACTATTTGGAAGAGAGGTGGGTCCACCACGATGGTGTATTTCATTATTTTATTTCAGATTTTTTCTTCAGCAAATCTCGACTTCCTTCCTCGCGCGCAAGCCTCGCTCGGCGATGATTCGTCGACTGTCGAGGCTGATCGACGCGTCTTGCGTGGCACCCGAGTTGCGGTAGTAACACACGCAAAGTTTGCAGTGCACGAGATTAGAAGTGGTGGCATGAGCTTGAAGGAGTATGCCGCTTCAAACGGAAAAATATTTGCAGTGACCTGGACTGGCACTCACCAACCCGACCTCAGCTCGATCTTCGGAACTTACTTTGAAGACTTTTCGCAGGCGAATCAGGCCGCAGTAAAAGTAAAAGGGGTGCGCTCGCATGCCCGAATTGAAGGAAAAAAAGTAACCGTCGAACGCTTCGGCCACATGGGAAGTATTCGCGGAAAAGCATTTGTGCAAAGTCTTTTGCCACAAGGAGTGAGTCTCGATGAAATCAAATAATTTCAAATACAGTTTTTTTAGCGCCGAACTGACACTCTCCCTGATTGTCTCTCTTTTAACCATCAGCGTACTTTCTTCTTCATGCAGCAAGAACTCGGCGGCACCAGCCGCCGCCGCGCCCACTACCAATTCAGGCGCAAGCTGCACGGGGTCCGCCGCAAATTTTACCGGCACGTCTTATTCGCCGATCACCACCCCCACCCCTTCTGGCTATAACCAAATGACGGTGAACGTCGATCTCGATACCGGTTCAATTCCGAGTGGCGGCGTGAGTTGCGGAAATTACGCGAATGAAGTTTGCGTAAGCGTCACCGTATGCGCACTCGATGGCGTTACCTGCAAAACCATTCCTAACATTTTGCTCGATACCGGTAGTTACGGACTTCGTGTATTTGATAATCTCCTGCCTTCTGGACTGACCCCGATCAGTAGCGGCGGATCGACGCTTTCTGAATGCGTTCTATTCGGCGACGGCAGTAGCGAATTTGGCCCAGTCGAATATGCGTATGTTCAACTCGGTGGCGAACCCATGGTTGCCGTTCCGATTCTTGCGATCAATTCGACTTACGGAACTCCTCCTGCTGCATGTACCAATTCACAAAGCAGTCCCGACATCAGCCCTACTCAAGCCGGTTTTAACGGAATTCTGGGTGTCGGGCTTTGGGCACAGGATTGCGGAAATGGGCTCTATAACAGCTCTTCTGACGGAACCGCTGATTGCACTACCGACTCGGCAAATGGCCAGTATTTTACCTGCACAGGTGGAAATTGCGGCTGTGGTGCTACCGTAGCAATGCAAGCACAGGTTAAAAATCCGGTCGCATCCCTTCCGAGCGATAACAACGGCGTCATTCTTGATTTTAGTTCGACTAACCCTGGAGCTACTGGTGCAACCAATGCAACCGGCACTCTTTATTTAGGTATCGATACGCAGGCGAACAATGCGTCGACCGGATTTACTGCGATGCCGGCCGACCCTGGGGCATCCGAGTTCTTTACCAAATTTAACGCCTACAGCTCGAGTACGTATATTCCTGCGTTCATCGATAGCGGGTCGAGCATTTTCTTTATGCCTACCGTGAGTGGGCTCACGGATTGCAGCGTTTCTCATGGGTCAGGCTGGAGCGGAATCTTTTGTCCGGGAAGCAACACCGCAGAAAGCGCGGTACTTTGGGACGTAAACTTAGGCGCAAGCCAATCTGTGTCGTTTCACATCGGAAACGGCTATAGCTTGTTTAATTCGGCGTCTAACGTTTTTAATAACCTAGGCGCACTGAGCGGCACCGGAGCCGGGGCTTACTTCGACTGGGGACTTCCATTCTTCTTCGGTCGAAAAGTAATCGTCGGCATCAAAGGTGTAAACGATACGGGCGGCGCCTTGGGCGAAGGTCCGTACTGGGCGCTTTAATTATTCACAGCGATGCAGACTTGCGTGATCACCCTTTTTTAGGTGATAGATCGTGGTCGCATCGAGCGCATCGTCAATGATGACGATCAGAAGCATTTCATTGTTCGCATTTACGCTTCCAATGTAATGCGCTTTCTTTTCTTCCGGTAGATGATCCGGTCTAACCGGGCCACCACTTTCGGCAGTAAAAGTACCGCTCGCGGTAAAATCTCCTTTGCCACCCGAAAGCACCTGATCGATGGTACCGGTGGCGCAATCGAATACGACCTGACCGTTTAAGGCAGCAGGAATTGATTCTGCTGCGGGATCAAAATTGGTGGTGAGCCTTATACCCCATCCGCCCCAGTCATCAGCCCTGGCCGAGTGAACATCGAGGACGTAAGAAACCGATAGCAGCACCACGCAAAATCCAAACTTCATGGCGCGTACTTTATACTATTTTTGTTTAACTGTAAATGGCAGTTCGAAATGAAACTTACAACCCTGCCCTAGATCGCTGACCAGCCCAATAGTGCCTTCATGCAATTCGACAATGCTTTTACAGATAAATAGCCCAAGTCCTAACCCGGGATGGGCAAGGGTTTCGTTCGTCGACATTCGAAAGAAGCGTGAAAAAACATCATCCTGGCGCTCTTTTGGTATGCCCGGGCCCTGGTCACACACCCAGACCCTGACTTCATTCGTGTTCATTTCGATCTTCACTTCGATTGGCGAATCTTCAGGCGAATACTTGAGTGCATTGTCCAATAAATTGGAGAGCACCTGCTCGATTCTTACCGGGTCGATGAGCATCTTAATTTCTTGCGGAGGGTGCAAAAATGCAAAGTGCCGTTTCGGTGCGCGATCTTTGAACTCATCCAGGCAATCCGAAACCAATCCCACCAGCTCGACGTCCTTTTTTCGAAGTGCGAGCACTCCGCGCTCAAGCCTTGATGTATTCAACAAATCTTCAATCAAGCCACTGAGCCTAGAAATCTGAGTCGACATGCGATTCAGAGTCGAAATATCAACCGGCAAACCCTTTTTTACATGCATGAGTCCGTGCTGTACCAAAAGCGAAAGCGCAGTGATCGGCGTTCGAAGTTCGTGGGCTGCGGTATCGAGAAATTGCGATTTGAGATGATTCACCGTTTGCTCGCGTTTTTTTGAGCGAATCGCATCGAAGCCATAAGCGATATCACGTGCCACTTCTTCGAGGAGTGCCACTTCGTCGGGCGGAAACTCGTTCGGCTGGCCTTGATAAAGGGTAAAGACGCCAATTGCTTTTTTATCTACGACCAACGGAAGCGCAATTGAAGACAGAAAGCCCAAGCTCAATGCCTTTTCGCGCCAGGGAGCCAGGGCCTCATCCGTTTTAAAATCGCGACAAATCACAGCCCGATTCTCACGAACCGCAGTACCCGTCGGGCCCCGCCCATGTTCGGAGTCACTCCAAGTTACCTTTGCGTTTTCGAGGTAATCTTCAGCTTTTCCAGCGTGGCTTAATGGCTTAACCGATTTAGCTTCATCGTAAATCACTTCGCCGACCCAAGCCATCAGGTAACCAATGTCTTCGACGGCAATTCGACAGGCCCCCTGGGCAAGTTCGCGCTCGCTCGTCGCATGGCGGAGTAATCCGCTGATGGAAGATCGAAATCTGAGCGCACGTAAAGTCGCATTCAGTTCAGCTTGGTTTTTCTCTGCATTGGTCATGATCTAGCTAAAGACATTTTAATAAAGTTTTGCAATAAAGGTAAAAAGACTCATCACTTTCTTCGTCCGCACGCACCGACATGTTAATGGTCCAGGCAGGTGACGCTCCGTTTTTTGGAATAATCACTCGAGGAATTACCCGATAAACCGTATTCGCAATTTGCGTCGAATCAGAATCAAAGGCCATCAAATAAGGTCTTACAATTCCGCGCGCTTCGCTCGTAGCCTGTGCCTTTGCCAGAACAGAAAGGTGAGGACGATCTTCCATGTACGAAAATTTTTCGAACGGATAAACCAAGCGTTTGCCCACCAGTTTTTCGAGGGCTAAATTACCCCAAAGAACCATTCCCGACGAAGTAGATAAGGTAATCGGATACTGAAAATCACCAAAATGCGTCTTTAGCTTTTCGAAAAAAAGATCAAAATCCTGATCCAGTTTTATAATCGCAAGTTCGTAGAGTCGGTTCGGGCTGACACGAAAAACTCGTGCAAGGGCAGCGCCGCTTTCGAGCGTGGGATTGCCCGTGCCTGCTTCAAAAGTTTGATACGCGCGAAGGCTCAGGTCAGTCTGTTCGACGACCCCTTGCTGACTCAGTCCTGCTTCTTTTCTAAGTGTTCTGAGGTTGTATCCAAATATCTGTTTGATAGCTGAAGATTCTATAAAGATTTGATTTCCTTGTAAAATGATCCTAAAGGAACTTTCAATAAAGAGCCCGTATTAAAAAAAAGTGCTGCCGCATTTTAATGCTTTTTTTTTGTTTATATCAAAACTCACTCTTCAAAATCAACAATTGCCCTTTGAGACCCGTATAATTAAATGAGTATTACTGAAAAAACGAAAGGAGGCCCTGGCGCATGAAACATTTGCTGAACAAAAACGTATTGATCGTGGATGATGAAATCGACCTCCGTGAAATCATGTTAGATGAATTTCAAGCACTGGGTGCCACAGTCACATTGGCTGGAAGTGGCAATGAAGCCGCCGAGCTCTTGGCCCATCAATCCTTTGATCTGGTATTGAGCGACATCCGTATGCCCAACGGAGATGGAATTCAGCTTCTAAAGAAGGCTAAAAATCACCCCAACCAGAATCCGCTTTTTTTTCTGATGACCGGAGAGTCCCAACTTTCTGTTGAAGACGCGCTCCATAACGGAGCGGAAGGTTTCTTCTACAAGCCGTTTCAATTCGAAAAGATGATGAAAGCAGCAGCGCGAGGACTTCAAACGCCGTCGTCCCGCTGGGTACAGATTGAGCCACAAAAGAAAGACCTTCGCACATTTGAAATCGAAATGAGTGACATCTCGGTGGGACGGGGCGGTTTTTTTGTAGCCTCAAACTCACCCCTGCCTACAGTAGGAGAAAGCCTGGCATTTAACATCAGAATCCTGCACCCCACCCAAGAGTCTGAAGTCATTCAGGGAACGGGGCATTGCTGCTGGATCAGAGCACAAGCCGATTCCGAGTTAAGACGGGGCTTCGGACTCGAAATTGAAAGCATCAGTCATCCCTCGCTCGAGCGAGTGGTAAAGATCGTTCAAGAATTCTCGTCGTTGCCGTACGTACCCAAGAACTAAAGCACCTCTTGAATTGAATCGATTGAAACGTCATCATACACAAATTAGAACTACATAGTCGTGTTTTAATCTGATAAATCCTTGCTCCATGAAGACTTGGATTGCCCCAGTAATTTTTTTCGCAATGACCGTCGGAACCCATTCAGCGCAGGCAGGCGGATTTTTCTGTTCAGGAGAAATCAGTGACACTGCCGGGTGGTCGCTTACGGTCGATCAGAAAACCATTCACTATACGAATCCGAAAAATAAAAAAATGAAACTGAACATCCTGAATCGCACCGACGTCGAAGGGGTTACCAAGGATTATCAATTTCAAATCTCGACGAAATACACCACCCTGACCGTGGTCACCGCAAATTGCGAATCTGAAGACGGCGAAAACCATCCTTACATTGCCCTCTTTCGCAATAGTAACGGCAAGCTCTACGGCGGCTGTTGCAATCCGAACTAAAAAGGTTTGCCAAATAACATTCTGATTCGTCGAACACTCTGCAAGCCTGGCCCCGAATCCGTATTGCGTCCCAAGCTAAATTCGTATAGTTGTACGAGCCATGAAGGTGCTTTTCTTTCTGGTTACCCTTTTTAGTTCGATCAACGCCCAAGCCAATTGCGAATTCTTTAAGAATGACTCACCTCTTGGCACTGTCGAGCAAGAGGGAGATACCTACCGCGTTTATCTAGATAACAGCTATACGGCGAGCATCTATTCAGGGGGCGACATTTATCAAGATGGCAATCGAGTAGCTCACGTCGCAACTAGCGGCTTCATTTTTCCAAACAGCGAAGACGATGCGGAGATGGGCTATGCCGGTTCAAATGGTCTAATCAAAAATACGGTAAAATTGGTCGAGATGAATTCGGACGTGACGAATACCCGATTCAACTTCCGGGCAATCGGATCATCAGATCGCTATGATGCGATCGGGCCTGAGTGCGCACTTTCTTCGATTCAAACTTATGTCTATCTGAAGATCATGAACATTGATCTTACTCGTGAGTTCACCGCGCCCGCCCCCCATTCCGCCAAGAGATGATTCGAGACATCCGCACCATCCCCACCCCGAGGGTCACGCAGGAGATCGCGTGAGTTGCGATATTTTTAAAAATGATCAGCGCTTAGGTTCGATCGAACTCGACGGATCCGTTCACATTTCTGGCTTTAGAACGGATCGTATCGAGGCAAATGGCAATCTGATGATCGAAGGTACCCGATTGGTTCGCGTGAATGATGAGGGCCAAATTTATGCAGGAGACGACGCCGAGTCGTACCTGGCTTATGCGAGTCCGGTCGGCGGCCTCTATAAGAATGCGACTCAGGTCGTGAAGGTGACGTTTGATTATTTGTCACTCGCAACCGGAGAGAAAGATAACTTCGTTTTTCAAACCATAGGAAGCGATGACCAATACGCAGGAAAAGGCGCACTTTGCCAACTCAGCCGGGTACAGGCTTATATCATGGTCAGAATCATGGGCGTTTCGGTATTGAATTAGATTCCAATTACTTTCAGTTTTGACTCGTCTTTAAAGAATGTTACGTTTCATTCACGGGTGAAAAAAATCTCCAATTATAGGGCAGAAATAGATGGCCTTCGAGCCATCGCCATCATGCTCGTGGTGGGTTACCATGCAAAGATTCTTGCTTTAACCGGCGGCTTCATCGGAGTTGATGTTTTCTTTGTTATTTCTGGCTATTTGATTACGTCCTTAATTGCAATGGAGCTGGAATCGACCAACGCTTTCTCGTTTTCGGGTTTCTATTTGCGAAGAATCAAAAGGCTTTTGCCGGCACTGTTGGTCATGGTTTTCTTGATACTGATTCTGTGGGAAGCCGTTGCACCAGGCTCTCGAAATGACATCGGAGAGTTCGCAAAATCCATCCGTTTTGCATTCAGTGGCTTGGCGAATTTTTATTTTTTGAACCACACTGGCGGCTACTTTGACAGCGCCGCCAACCAAAAGCCCATGCTTCACACCTGGTCTCTTTCAGTAGAAGAACAGTTCTACCTGTTTTGGCCAGCAGTGCTTTTCCTCATCAAAAAATGCACAATTCATTTTGACCATCAGGCGCGACTTAAGCCGATTCTTACCGCGGCCTGTACGTTCATGGTGCTCGGGTCTTTCGCTTTATCCACGCACCTATTAAATGGGGGCGAACCACCACAAGCATTCTACCTCACAGCTCCTCGTGCCTGGGAGCTTCTGGTAGGCGCTCTGGCCTTTCTGTATCAAAAACCGGATCAAAAAAACGCCAACGATTTTAAACTCGAAACTTTCATATCCATCCTTGGACTTTCAGCAATTTTAATACCGGCATTTTGTTTTGGCGACACCACCCCGTTTCCAGGATGGCATGCGGGAATACCAGTGCTGGGCACAGCCGTTTTGGTTTTTTTTAGAAAGCAAAATTTCATTAATAAAATACTCAGCGGGCGTATTCTGGTATTTATCGGACTACGATCCTATAGCTTATACCTTTAGCATTGGCCGTTACTTGCACTCTTACACTATACTCATTATGGCGAACCGAATTTAAAGGCACGGATTGCGGTCGTAGCCGCAAGTGCCGTGCTTGCAGACCTGAGTTTTAGATATGTTGAAACCCCTTTCCGTAAGAGAAAAACCCCACTTTTTAACTCCGCTCAACGGGTTATTGGCCTGGGCTTAATTACCTCATTGCTCATGGCGTGCTTTGCTTTTCTAGTCAGCAAAGCCGATCCCTGGATTACTCTGCAAAAATATGGAAGTTACCCCGGTCAGGTGATTGGGGACATGGAAGAAAAGAACCCATTTTGGACTTCTTGCTTTGACCCACCCCAGAGCACCCCTGATTTCAAAAAATGCACCGCTTCGGTTCAAAAAGAGGCCCCTTCGAGCATTGCGGTCTTCGGAGACTCGCACGCTAACGCATTCTTTCCGATGCTTGATTCCTTCGCCAAAACGCATCCCGTGTCCGTGGTGCAGTACACGCGCGTGGGCTATAAATTACCTGTCTCAGTTTCGTCGGTAGCACCGAATATTGAACGTTTTTCAAAACAGATAGAAGCTGATCTCAGTCATAGGATTTCCTCGAAGCCTCAGTTTCGGGTATCTGCAGTGCTTGCGTCGAGGTTCGTAAATTACTCCGGAAGAGCCAGCTTAAATTCGGGCGCAATTTCCACCGAAGAATTGAAACGAAACCTCACGACCTTTGAGGAATCACTTGAACAATCCATTCTGCACCTCGAAGCATTCGGGGTTTATCGAATTCTGATTGTATTGCCGTATCCCGAATTTGAATCAGACCCGATCCACTGTTTTCGCGCACACTCTGGAAAATACGGCGATTGCTTTACCTTGCGAGCCGACTTCGAGGCTTATCGCAAAGAAGTGATGGAAGTAATTCAATCTGTGTCCGCTCGGCACGCTGAGGTAAGACTGAGCGATCCGGCAAGCGCCCTCTGTAATGAAATACGGTGTCCGCAATTTTTAAGCACCGGGATGGAGAATATACCTGTCGTATACGACGAAAATCATCCCTCTGTGAAGGCGGCGAAACGATTGGCCACACTCTTGGAAAAAGATCTGCTTTGGCTGACCCAATAAGCAGTTATTACCAAAGAGCAAAAGCGAACCGAGGAAGTTTTTTAAATTTGGCGATGTGAAATTGGAATTTAAGTTAAATGGCGGAGAGAGGGATTTCAGCTCAGTCATCCTGACTTCGCCCCTTCGGGCAGCCTGCGGCTGTGCAATTTTAGCATCCTGCTAAAATTGTGAACCCCAACGTGGGTTCTGCATCACCTCCCACGCCACCATTCTTCCATAAATCCAATTTCAGGATGACAAATTTAGAAAAGCTTCCGCAGGCGTACACAAAAGTACGTCGAGGAAGTTTTTTAAATTTGGCGATGTGAAATTGGATTTATGGAAGAATGGCGGAGAGAGAGGGATTTGAACCCCCGAAGGGATTGCTCCCTTGCCGGTTTTCAAAACCGGTGCATTCAACCGCTCTGCCATCTCTCCGCGAACAAAGTGGACCCTCTCGAGCCCATAAAATGAATGGTGTATTCGGTTGACGAATTCCCCTACTTTTGAACAATTGGGTTTGTTTGTCAATGCGCTTCTCAGCTGCTTGCGTGAACTTCGCCTGGCTTGGGTTTATAGTAAACCTCTTGATGGATTGAAGTTTTTTCAACTCCATGGGCCTGAATGATGAGTTTGGCCTCATCGATCATGGCGCCATTTCCGCACAAATAGAACTCGGTATCCTTCCAGGCGATGTGGGCTTCGTTTTGGCGAAGCCAATCGGTCACCCTCCCCTTAAAACCTTTGGTCTCGGGATTTCGGGATACCGCCTGAATGAAACCCCGCTCGTTCAGCCGGGACTTCATTTCTTCAGTGTAGAGCAAATCATTTTCATCGCGGGCGCCAAATAAAAGGGTAGTGGTCAATGGCGGTGCTGCTGCAAAAACTTTTGAAAAAACCATCGAACGGAACGGGGCAATACCGGTTCCGGTTGCGACAAAAATGACATGTTTTTGATGATGAGTCTTAAAAACGAAATCGCCATACGGCGCAATTCCTTTAATCGAATCACCGATCTTGAGTTGATTCAGGTATTGAGTACCCGGCCCCCCCTCGACGATCTTAACGCAAAGCTCGAGAACGGCTTTTTCGGGTTCAGAGGCGATTGAGTAAGCGCGTCTCAAATCACGGCCACCGGGACCTGCACCTGGAATCAGAACGCTGACAAACTGACCGGGCTCGAAATGAAACGATGGAGTCGGTTGAAAATGAAACTCAACCACGTCATGGGTCAATGATTTCTTATGAATCAGCTTGGCCTCGACGGGAATAGGCTTGGTTTTGGTAGCGGGTTTTTCCATAAATATCCTTGGGATTTAGAGCCCTTACCTTAGCCAAAAAACCATGCTTTATCCAGTATTTTATGTTACCTTTTCACTCAACCGTAATGGAACTCATTCGAAAGGATTGAACCGGATGTTTGGATTAAGTGGTGGCCACCTGCTCATTATTGCCGTAATCGTTTTGCTTTTCGGAAATCGCAAACTTCCTGAACTCGGTTCTGCGCTCGGAAAAGGAATCAACGCCTTTAAAAAGGGTCTCGAAGGAAAATCCGACGAGATCGATAAAAAAGACGACCATCAGCGCCTGACCTAATCCAAAATGCGGCATTCGCACCTCATGATATGACAACCGAGATTATTCCCCAGCATCTCCGAGAATACATTACCGACCAAGACCCTTCACTTTACACTTGGATCGACCATGCGACTTGGCGTTATGTCATGCGTGTAGCAAAGGCTTTTTTCAGCAAGCACGGGCATCCTCTTTATCTTCAAGGAATCACAGCAACCGGGATGTCGACCGAAAGAATTCCTCTCGTGTCCGAGATGGATACCGCCCTTCGCGAATTCGGCTGGCGAGCAGTTGCGGTCAACGGCTTTATTCCACCCAGCATTTTTTTAGAGTTTCAATCCCTCAAAATTCTGGCGATCGCATGCGATATCCGCACACTCGAACATTTGGGCTACACGCCGAGCCCGGACATCATTCACGAAGCCGCAGGACATGCTCCGATTGTTGCCGACCCAGGATACCGCACTTACCTCGAGGCTTATGGCCAGATCGTAAGGAACGCCATCATCTCGAAATACGATCTTGAACTCTATGAGGCGATTTTTAATTTATCAGAACTGAAAGAAGACCCACACACTGCACCCGAACTGATCGAGGAAGCGCAGCGCACATTCGAAAAAGTGGCTTCGCGCGAAACTCACGCATCCGAAGCTGCAGTCATGGCCCGAATGGCCTGGTGGACCACCGAGTACGGTCTGGTCGGTCCGCTCGACAAGCCATTGATTTATGGTGCGGGCTTACTCTCCTCGGTTTCTGAGAGCTATCACTGTCTCAATCCTGAAGTAAAAAAGATTCCTTTTTCACTCGATGCTGTTTTGAAAACTTCTTACGATATTACCCGGCCACAACCCCAACTTTTCATTTCAAAGGATTTCGAAGAGCTCACCCGCGCACTCGATCAATTTGCCGATCAGATGGCCTTTCGACGTGGTGGCGTTTATGGGCTTGAAACTGCCAAGATCGCAGATCATACGGTTACCGTCGTTTTTGACAATGGCCTTCAGGTGACCGGAACCGTCTGTGATTTCGACAAAAACGACATCAACGAAGAAACCAACTTCAGCATGACTGGTTCGAAGCAAATATCGTATTTGAACCAAGCCAGTAGCGAGCTCGACACGCACAATATCGGGCTTAAGATTTTCTTTCCACTTTTTCATCAGAGCGTTGCAGCTTCAAACCTGCTCGACATTACCCGCAAGCTTCATGGCAGCGGGCTTCACACCAAATCGGGACTGCGCATTCAAGGCCAATTTAAAAAAGAAGTTTTGTTCGGCGGAGGTTTGGGACGAGTTCTAGTCCTCGAGCACGTCAAGATTACCGATACCAACGGCCATGTCGTTTTCGAAGAGCACAAACGCTATTATCCCCTGATCCTTGCGAGCAAGGTCAACTCGGTATTCGGCGGAGCAGCCGACCGCGAAGAATTTGCACTCAGGCATTCGTCGCGTTCGCAAAAAGTAAAATCCCATAAGACAAACCTGACCGAAGAAAATCGCGGGCTGAATGAATTATATCGAGTGGTTCGTGAATTTCGAGAAACCAAGAATAGCGCCATCGAACGCCTGGGCCCGATCGTTGCCGAACTCACAGCCGATTATCCACAAGACTGGTTACTTCGGGTAGAGCTGCTCGAACTCTTTAAAGAGCGCGCGGCAAAACACCCAGTCATTCACCAGCTTGAAGAACAATTACAACTCCTGGCTCGCACCCAACCCGATCTACAGGAACTCATCGAACGAGGAACGGCACTGTTATGATCATTGCACTGGGCGCATTCATGGGCGCTTTATCCGTTATTTTTGGAGCATTTGGTGCGCACGCAATCCGTGAGCACGTAACGCCGGAACTCATGCAAGTGTACACGACGGGCACCCAGTATTTTCAAATGCATTCCTTGGCCGTTTTGGCTTATGGCCTTTGGCACCAAACGATTCAGAAACCAGGACTGAAAGCCTGGCCTGCTTATTCATTTGCTGCGGGCACCGCAGTTTTTACTGGCAGCCTCTACCTTCTCAGCCTCACCGGAATTCGTGCCCTGGGTGCAATCACGCCGATCGGCGGCCTGCTACTGATTGCGTCTTGGATTGGGTTTGGTGTGCAAGCGTATCGGAACAGAAGAATCTAAATGGAATCGACGCCACTTCCTATCATCGCTGAGGTTTCAAGACTGGTCACCAAAATTACCGATCGCATTGCAGGAGACCGCTCTGAGTTTCCGCTTTTCGTCGCTGCAGTGACCGCCGAAACCCTGAAGCGACTCAAGATTGATGCCAACGTTTTTTACGGGCAAGCCGCATGGATTGAAATCATGGAAGACATGAACATCATGTGGGCCGGATGTTGGGGCGAGCATACCCACTTCTGGGTTGCCACCCAGTTTGGCGAAATCGTCGATCTGAATACCAGCGTTTCACACCGCAAGAAAGCCCACTCGAATCCGCTTCATCGCCCGAAATATTCCCCTCCCATCCTTTGGTCGCGGGAAGTTCCTGGGTTTTATCGTTACGTACCCGAAGGTATCGCGGAAATCGATCTAGATTCGGAACGCGACCGCAGATGGTTTGAGAGTTCAATGAAAGAAATTGCAGAGAAGCTGCCTCAGATGGAAGCGCTTCTGGCCCGTTCTACCGAGGAACTTGATTTTCCTGATGAATCGATCCTCTGTCCGGGCCGTAAGATTCTGGATGATGCTGCCCAAAATTTTAAACACTTCGACCGCGCCCTCTTGGTTAAGGGAATTCCGGAAAAACCCTTTTAAATACAGCAAAATCCGCTGGTCAAAGTTTTCGACCTCCCCTAATCTAAGGGGCATCATGAAACCTTGGGCACTTGCGATCATCGCCGGTTTATTTTCGATCGGTTCAGCCCTCGCTGTGCAAAGCGTAAACGTTCAAACCTTCAACCCCTCGTCCTCGAGTCGTTTTGTTCTCCTCGAAGATGGTTTTCTTTCCGAGTGGCCAAAGAACCCAAAATATTATTTCGGACTGAACTACAACTATATGAGTGATCCACTCGTCGCTGCGGACTTCGAAGGCACCGGCCGGGCCTACACCATTGTTCATGCGATTCAGACGATGGACTTCATGTTCGGATACAAGGCCGCATCCAAATTTGCGATTTTCTTTGGACTTCCGATTCACTCGATCAATTATCCGGACAGTGCGCAGGCTCCTTTTCCGAGCGGCAGTACTTCAGGCCTGGGTGATCTGAAGATCATGGGAAAAATCCGCCTCACCAAGGATGACTCGGCGACTGGCGTCTCTTTGATTCCTGAATTTCATTTGCCCACGGGCAACACACAAAATTTCGTTTCAGATGGCTCGGCTTACATGGCGCTTCGTTTAAGCATCGAGCAACCGTTTCATTTCATGACCCTTGCCGGTAATATCGGAATGGCCAATGCCGCAAACTCAATGTACCAAAGCGACAGTATCTCGCAGGGAATTGACTATCGAAACCGTCTGATCCTGAGTGCAGGTGCCTTCATTCCGTTTAACGACAAAACCGGCATGAGCATCGAGTATAACAGCCAGAACTCGCTTCCTGTCGGTCAAGAGCTTTCACCCAATGAAGTCTATGCTGGACTCAGGGTACTTGCGGCTGAAGGCCTGGCTCTTACCGGTGGCGCCTCGATTGGCCAAATTGGCAGTGTCACGGGTCAGAATTTTCGGGTGATACTCGGGCTTCGCTATACTTATTACGAAATCAAGACTGAACCCGTATTCTCCCCCCTTCCGCTTCCAATGCCGACACCACTTCCTCTGGTATCACCGATGACTTCTCCAACACCTTTCATGACTCCGGTTCCGACGCCTTCTCCTACTCCCGCTCCGCTTGCCGT
>CAIKYX010000073.1 GCA_903831745.1 Oligoflexia bacterium | reverse complement strand
TTTAGTTTTGATGGCTCGACTGCCCAGCAAATTTCGAACACGAATCCCAGCGGCAACGATGGCATTAATAATCTCATCAGGTATCAACAAGGAATGATCTTTAGCGCAATCGATGCCGATCAGCACACAAACTTATACCAATATCTGGATGGAACCCTGACTCAAATTACGAGCTTTGCCCACGATGGAATTTCTGGAATATCAAATGTTACCGTCTCAGGGAGCGACGTCTATTTCATCGGTGGTCCGAACGTAGGGTATAAATTGTTTTGGTACGACGGCACCGCCGTTGCTCAAATCTCTGATTTGAATATGGGTGGAGATGACAACATTCAATTTATCGTAGTCTCAGGCACCAACGTCTTTTTTAGCGGTACCGCCGACGGTTCGACCTACAAACTCTATTATTTTAACGGAACCACGACTACGCAAGTGACTGAAACCAATACCCACGGAAATGATAGCCCGCAGAGCTTAATTTCGGACGGTGCTAATGGCGCATACTATACCTCATACGTGGACCATGCGGTAGATGCGCGTATTTATCATTTTGATGGCACCTCGGTCACCCAGTTACCATCCTTGAATGGTACAGACCCGAACAGCGCTAACTTCCTACTCCTTCATAATGGGTCACTTTACTTAGAAGGCCTTTTAGGATCACAATCCGACATCTTTAAATTCGATGGAACGAACTACCAGAAAATCTCAAGCACCTCGAACGGACAGACTCCTCAATGCATTGTTTCTGATGGTTCAAACATATATTACGAAACGATAGTGGACGGAACCCATTGGGATCTCTTTAAATTCGATGGAACCAGCGAAACCCACCTCACGACCGGAATGTTTGGAGCGAACTGCCCCTATTTTGCGGGCGGGCGCGGATACTTTACGGCAAGCCCTACCGACTCGAGCAGCGCCTACTTTGTTTACGATGGCACCTCCACCATTCAACTTTCTCCTCATATTAATGGCCAGAGCGTAGGAGCGGACCAATTTACAGCGGTCGGATCGGACATCTACTTTCTTTCGAATGATACGGCTACCCGAAAGCTCGTTTACCGCTATTCTCCTTAACGATTTAAATTAAATAATATCGATTTAACGACGAAACATCATTCTCGACTCATTTTATCAGACATGATAAATTTCTCGCACTCATGCGGTGGTTTTGGGCACTCCTTACTTTTTTCTCCCTCACGCTTTCGGCGTCCGCCAGTCCCAAAATCGGGATCTGGAAATACTTTGGGCGCGACTACAACACCGTTTCGTTTCGACAGCTTCATTATATGTTCTATGAGTTTTCGGGAACCGCTGCGGTAAAGTTTAATCGAGAAGGAAGTTTTTTAAGAACCCCCTTTGTTCCGAATCGATCGCTGGGCGATGGTTGGACGGATTATACGTTCATGGACGACAACCCCGTCAGACAAGAGATTCTTGCCCAACGCGATCGCCTTCGTAAAAATGAAGAACTCAATGAGTGCACCCTGCTCGTTATCAATCAGCAATTCTCGCTTTCGATGATGATCAACCTTGGCAATTTCTCGCAAGTCTATGGCGACCAAGTGATGAAAGTGATTTTGTATCTTTTGCCAGAGCAGATTACCACGGTCGAAACCATGCGAACCTGGTCAGAAACCATGCTCAAGCGTCAGTACGGAGGGGTACCTGAGTTTGCGAGACTTAATCCTGACGAAGACGAGGGATGGCTGAATGATCAAAATAATCGAAGGAATTGGCATATCTATTACAATGCCTTTATGCGTGACGGCCCAACCGAAGTCACTGAAGAAAGCTTACTCGAAAGACGAAAAGAGAAAATTCAGGAGGCGTATTTTAACCGTCGCGCACGACGAAACTACTATGACGTAAAAACCTCGAGCGCCTGGCTCATCTCGGGACAAACCCCTTCTGGCCAGCATCCGATTGCACTCGAACTGAAAGAAGACGGCACCCGAGGAACGACGATCGATCGAAAGAAGTATCCTTACATCTGGGAAGACGGCCGACTGGCATCGAACGTCAAAGGAGATCATTATTACTCGCTCTTGGCCTTAACCGAGCAAGCCGAGCACGAGGCAGCGCTTTTAGGCCTTCCACTCGATCAATGCTATTTTATGATGCATGTGAACATTAAAAAGCTTCAGGAGCATTACGCCGAAGACCTGGGTTTATTTTATGTAGGCCCTCATCACGATGGCGGAGATCACGTCATCATGGGCGCAAAACTTCTCGATTTTAAAAACACACTCATCCATAAAACCAACGCCATCGAAGAAATGATCAATCTTCAGAAGCCTGAAAAATCGATTACCTTAAAACCCACCCTTGCCAATGCGGTAATTTATGAATTTCCGGATCTTGGAGTGTATATTCGTGACTTCAGCAAACTGCCGCATGACGAATCTGTTTCGCCGCCTCTTTCTTTTCTAGAAGTCATTGCCTCCGAAAAAGGGGCTCGAGATATGGGCGGCCGAATGGGGCAATCCGACCAAATGTCGAGATACGATCAACTGGGCTTTCGAATGATGCAGTACTATGGCCAGGATTCCTGGGCGCCGTTTCAGGAGCGAAAGCCCGACCACAAGTACTTCATGCGCTCTCGCTTTTATGATCTAGAAGCAATCGTCGTCGACCGGATCAGCAACATTTTTACTATCGATCTTCCGTGGGAAGCGCCCTTGGTTGCAGCGTTTGAATTTGCAGCAGCAAAAATCAAAACTTCGGGTGGCCACTATCATCCTCAGCACTTTGTCATACCGATTCGCGGCTATATTAGCGACCCACTCAAAGCGCTGATGAACCAACTGGGCGGAAAAATAGAAAATATTTATTGGGATCCGGTGATTCAACACGGAATCAGAAATTCATTTTTAGCACTCCCACCCGCCACCGGAGGAGACAGCATGAACATGGTCGTGCTGCCTTACGACGAGGTCGAAAAATACGTCCACGCCTTACCCGGAACATTCAGGGAACAAATGAAGAACTATCTAAAGAGCAGATCCTTGGCTGATCAGTATTGGGATTACCCGCTTTTCGGCTACTAAGCGATCATTTGCTTTTGCCTATGCTAGAGGCATTCGGCATTGATTATCGTCTCTCAGTCGTCTGTGGTACGTTCACTTCATGAAAAACATGATTTTAATGACCTGCCTTGCCCTGGCGCCGATTCAATCATTTGCACTCTCTACTCTCGCGCAAAACAAAAAAATTGCGCAAGACTTTTACGAGCTTGCGTTTAATCAGCATCAGCCGAAAGAAGCGGCCCTGAAATACCTTTCGGTAGAATACGTGCAGCACAACCCTCATGTGGCTTCCGGACGCGACGCTTTTATCAAGGCCTTTGACGGCGAAAAGGACGAATCAAAAACCATTTTCAAGCGGCTGATCGCTGAGGACGACCTAGTCGTCATCCATGCCCACAAGATCAGAAAACCAGGCGAACGCGGAGTGGCCGGAATCGATATCTTTAGACTGAAGAATGGCAAGATTACCGAACACTGGGACGTAAACCAGGCGATACCCGAAACCTCCGCCAACGAAAACACGATGTTTTAACTCGGCGCTCACGTTGAAGTGCAATTATATTTTCTTTTATTACACATTAAAAATGTAAGAAATCCGTGTAATTTCAATCTTGACCCGTGCAACTTACCGCACTTTGTCCTGACGGAAAATATTGCCGATTTTTGTAGCATCAGGCCCCCCGTATTCTATTGATAAGAAAATTCAAAAGAAATTACGGAGAAGCTCATGATTCATCAATTACTCGTCATTTGGCTGGGAGTCATCTCCCTTACGCTTGCCCGCGCAGACACCCTACGCCCGCTCTTTTCGGCTACCAGCGACGCCTTTACGGGCGAGTTAAACGTAAGCCTGACCGTCGACCAAAATTCGAATGTGACGGGGTTAAGTTATGCCCATAATGGCAAGGAAACTCCCGTATCACTCGATCACCTTTCAAAGGGCATCGTACTTTATCAGGCAGCAGGTCTCGATGCAGCCACCCTTTCGGCCCAGAATTTTGATAAAAACACAGGGGGCGCGCTGACCATGAAATACCTCTATAGCGGCCTGAATTCTACTTATCAGAACTTTGATTTTTTGCTCGGGCGACAAGGCTCGGATTGGCGCGCAAGCGTGCTCGATCAAAACGGAATTCCGCAGCCATTTACGCAGATGTATCTGAAGGGCAATCGCCTCTTCGGAAAAGTGATCGGAATTCAAAGCGTAAGCGTAGAATAAGCTTAAAAATAGGCTAAAAATTGCATCAATTGAATTCATTAAGCCGCCCGTAATCCTTCGAATTCGCTGGATTCTTAATCTTCCTTAAGAAAAATGTCTGGTTCGACACATTATTTTCACACTCGTCCCCGGGTATTGTTTTTATATGGCGCTTCGAAAGTGTCCATGAGGGGGAAATTCAAATGAAGAAATTAGTATTACTGTTTTTAGCCGTTTCTAGCGTAGGGTCAACCAGTGCATTTGCTTATATCGCTTGTTCAGCCAGCACTCCAGCTTGCACTTGCACCTGGTTTCCGGCTCTTGGAGTTGACGGTGCTTATGCTTGCGCACAAAACAGCGAAAGCGGCTGGCTCGTTCGACAAAATCCAAGCGGGGGCAATTCGAGTGGTAACAGCTCAAAAAGCATAGGCTCAGTTCGCGCCATCGCTTCAGTAAAAAGCGGCTCTTAATCGTTTATAAATGCGAAAGCAAAATCCCGGTCGCAACCGAAACGTTCAGTGAGGTGACGACCGGGCTTTGTGCTGGAATTGCACAAGTCATGTCACACGCTTCTTCGGTTAAACGGCGCATGCCGTTTTCTTCGTTACCGACGACCAAAAGCCACGGGCGGTCTTTTTGAATTTGCGAAAGCGGCGTTTTGGAGTGCTCGGAAGTACCAAGAATCCAAAGTCCCGCGTCTTTAGCCTTTTCGAAAGCTCGCTGAAGATTGATGACCGGCACATATGGAATCGCTTCGACTCCTCCTGCCGAAATATCATAGACGGTTGCCGACATCGGCGCTGATCGTTCAGTCGTAAGAATGATGCCCTTGACGCCGAAAAACGCTGCTGAACGAAAAATCGCGCCCAGGTTCTGCGGATCTTGCAGACTGTCGAGTGCGAGCCATACTCCGCGAGTATCCTGGTCGATACCATCGAACAAACGCTCGACCGAAGTCGGAACCTTAGGGCGAATCAGCGCACCATGTGCGCTATCGCGACCAAGAAAAGTCTTCGAAGCCTTTGGAGTAATGGGGCCCTTTGCGGGATTTCGCTTGGAGTCCTTGCGTGGAGCCGGCGCGGCGAAATTTCCTCCGTCGCCTCTGGCTTCCTGCTTTCGAATTTTGTTTTGATCCGCTTGTGCAGAAATCGCTGCCCAGACTCCATCCGTAATGTCTTTCGGAAAAATAATTTCAACCACGTCCTTCGGACGAGATTGAAGCGCAGCTAGAATGCTATGCGGGTTTTTTACAAATAATTGGCCATGTTCATTCATGAGAAATCTCTTTCAAAATACTTTCGGTTACCTGACGGGGATCAGCGGCCTGGGTAATCGGCCTTCCCACTACAATTGCAGAAGCACCTGCCGCCATTGCCTCGGCAGGAGTCATCACTCGACTTTGATCATGGGTGGATTCGCCCTTGTTCCGGATTCCCGGAACCATCAGGTAAAGATCCTTGTGTTTTTCACGGATCATCGAGACCTCTTTTGCAGAACAAACGATTCCACTGACTGCCGGATGACTGGCGGCCAGTGATGCAAAATGCATGACAGCATCTTCTAAAGGACGAACTGCCGTGAGTTTCGCCGTATTCGATACGTTTGCAATCCATGCTTCTTCCTTAAATGAAGTCAGCACGGTAACGCCCAACACACGGATTGAAGTGGGCCTGGACGTCGCAATTTCAGCTTGTTTCATCTGAATTTCGATTTCATTCAACATGTCCTTGCCGCCTGAAAGGTGAATAGTCGTAAACTCTGCGCCCAAGCCTGAAGCCTGAATGACCGCTTTGGCGACCGTGTTCGGAATATCATGAAACTTCAGATCGAGAAAAATACGGTTTCCGCGCGAAGCAAAACGCTTTACCCAATCGGGACCAGCCGAGAGAAACAGCTCGAGCCCGACCTTGTAAATGACCGGTAGCCCTCGCAAATCGGAAATCAGTTTTTCAGCGAGCGCTACCGTCGAAAAATCGAGCGCGACCGCCAATTCGGTTTGAGGTTTCATCAATAAGATCTCGCAAAAATCGCCATGACGGTTCCGTCGGTTTTACCCGTCTTAAAACAAGGACGATTGGCAGCAATCGGCTGATGATTTTCATCGAGAAGAATGCAACGAAGTGTGGCCTTGGTTTCTTCCTTGATCTGCTCTTCGGCAGCGCGATCGAGCCCCCAAGGGACGCGGTAAAAACCGCCCTTCTCTTCGAGTGTTTTCTTAAAAGTTTCGTAATCATTTACTTCGTGAATATTCGCGTCTCTGTGTGCACGGGCTTTAGCCAAAAGTTCATTTTGCATTTGCTCGAGCTCTACGCCGATTTTGTTCGGAACTTCAGATAAAGGAATGAATTCCTTCTGTCCCTTATCACGGCGAGTAAATACACACTGACCTTTTTCGATATCGCGAGGCCCAAGTTCGATTCGAACCGGAATACCGATCAGCTCGTACTCATGAAACTTCCAGCCCGCTTGTTTGGTATCGTCTTTATCGACCTGAATACCGACACGGTACGGAAGCCCTTTTACGCTTGCCGCTGCAGCAATGTCTTTAGCAAGCTTGTCGGCTGCTTCGTAAACTGCAGGAGCAAGATTCGCCTTAGGAACAATCGGCACAATGACCACATGGGTTTCGGCGATCTTCGGAGGAAGCACCAATCCCTTATCATCCGAATGGGTCATGATCAATCCGCCGATCAAACGGGTAGAAACCCCCCAGCTCGTCTGAAACACGTGCTTTTGTTTGCCATCTTTATCAAGAAACATCGTATCAAAGGCTTTGGCAAAGTGATCTGAAAGATTGTGCGAGGTTCCGGCCTGAAGCGCTTTTCCGTCTTGCATCATCGCTTCGATACAATAGGTTCGAAGTGCGCCTGCAAACTTTTCGGCTTCGGACTTCATTCCCGAAATGACCGGCATCGCGAGCACATTTTCTGAAAACTCGTGATAAACCTGCAGCATTTTCTGAGTAAATGCTTCTGACTCTTCGAGAGTCGCATGACAGGTATGGCCTTCTTGCCACAAAAATTCGGTGGTACGCAGAAACAAACGGGTTCTCATCTCCCAACGGACAACGTTGGCCCATTGATTGATCAGAAGTGGAAGATCGCGGTAGCTTTGCACCCATTTTGCAAACATCGAATTGATGATGGTTTCGGAGGTGGGACGTACGACCAGTTTTTCATCGAGATCTTTGCCGCCAGCGTAGGTCACCACAGCAACCTGGGGTGCGAACCCCTCGACGTGATCCGCCTCTTTCTTAATGAAGCTTTCCGGAATGAACATCGGAAAATAGGCGTTACGAACTCCTGAATCCTTGATTCGCTGATTCATCTCTTGTTGGATGCGTTCCCAAATCGAATAACCATTGGGACGAATGACCATACACCCTTTGACCGGGCTGTGATCGGCCAATTTAGCCTGTAAAACTACGTCTTGGTACCATTGTGAAAAGTCTTCTGTGCGTGGGGTGATTTTTTCTGCCATGCCGGATAGAATATGTCGATTGGGGGCTAAAATCTATGATAATCTATGCCCTATGACCGAGCCTAAAGAACTACGAAAGAGAAAGCGAGAGCGCTTCATTATTCTGGGGCTGGCGGTCATCTTCGCGCTCCTCACCGGAGTCGAATTTCGCCTCAGTAAAATCTCGGCCTCACTGCCTTTCGTTAACTCGATCTTCTTTTTTGGCCTCATCAATTTCAATATCGTCATTCTCGTGGCCATGCTGTGGCTCATTTTCAAGAATGTCGGTAAAATTTTCTTCGAACGCCGCAGTCGAATTCTTGGATCTCGTTTAAAAACGAAACTCGTTACAGCCTTCATCGGCTTCTCGATCATTCCAACCCTGACCCTCTTCACCATCTCGGCACTTTATATTAATCAGAGCTTCGATAAATGGTTCTCATTAAAGATCCAGAACACTCTTCAGTCTTCGCTCGAAATTTCGAGCCTCTATTACAAAAATGCCGAGACCACCTCGATGCACTTCGCCGAACTGATGGCGAAGCAGCTTCATTCGAATCTGGTTAAACGCCACCCGAACGTCAAAGGCTCACTGCCCACGTCGCTCGAACCGATGAGAGCAACCTTTGCACTGAACGCAGTCGAGATCTATACCGACCCACTCGAAGAAGCGGTGTTGGTGATGGATCCCGATTCGCGCATCAACAATCCCTATGCTTATACCCGTCTGAGCCTCGATCGCTTACGCCAAGGTTTCGAAGGCACCAAAATTTCGTTCGTGCAGAATATCGGAAATGCCGATTTGGTTCGCTCGACTGCTCCGGTCATCGACTATACGTCTGGCAAAGTTCGAGCGCTCGTCGTGGTCGATACGTTGATTCCCGGAAACTTAACCACCAAAGCCGGACAAATTGCCCAAACCGCAGAAGACTATAAGGACATTAACCCGCTCAAATATCCAATCAAGACGACTTATCTGGTGATCCTGATTCTGATTACCGGCATGCTCGTATTTGGCGAAGTCTGGCTCGGGCTCTATCTCGCAAGAGAATTGACCGTACCGGTCGAGCGCCTGGTAAAAGCCACTCAAGAAGTGGGCCGTGGTCGACTCGATGTCGTGATCGAAAAAACCGGAAACGACGAAATCTCGGTATTGGTCGAAAATTTCAACAAGATGACTGCTGACTTGAGATCGAATCAATTTGTCCTGCGCCAACGCACTCAACAGCTCGAAGCCATTCTTTCAAACATCGCAACCGGCGTTATTCTTATTGATGAAAACGGAAAAATCCTGACCATGAACGATTCGGCCATTCACTTGCTCGAACTCGAACAAGGCGATTACTTTGGCAAGCCAATGCACTCGGTGTTTGCAGCAGAATCGCATCGTTCTATCTTAAAATCGCTCGAAGCAGGCATTCATGATCTTCCGCGCTTAGACCGCGAGCAAAACTGGTCGACTAAAGTCAAAGGCGAAGTAAAAAACCTTTCTTCGATCTCGACACCGCTTAAGGAGAAGGGCCACATCTGGGGAACCGTGGCCGTCGTCGACGACCTTACCATTCTGGTAAAAGGTCAGCGAGAAATGGCCTGGCGCGAAGTTGCCAAGCGAATTGCACACGAGATCAAGAATCCTCTGACTCCGATCAAACTCGCAGCTCAAAGGCTTCAGCGAAGGCTTAGCTCTTTGCCAGGCAAAGACGGACTTCTGGTCGAAGAATGCACGACTGTCATCATTCAGCACTCGGACGAGCTCAAAGAAATGGTCAATGAGTTTTCGAATTTCGCGCGCTTTCCGGAGATTCACCCCCTTCCGTATCAGCTCAATGATCTGATCCAAGAAACCATGCAGCTTTATCTTTCGGCGCACCCGGAGATTCATTTCATCACTCAAATTGACGAACGACTGCCGATCATCAATCTCGATAAGGACCAGATCAAACGCGTGATGATCAATCTCATCGACAATGCAATTGCCGCGATCAAGAGCGTGCAAACCACCGGGCCTGCCCGAATCGAAATCGAAACCCATTTTAACGAGACGCTCGAAATGGCTGCGATCATCATTCGCGACAACGGTCCCGGCATGAGCGAAGACATTCAAGAGCGGGCATTCGAACCCTACTTCTCTACCAAAAAAGAAGGCTCGGGATTAGGCCTCGCCATCGTAAAAAGAATTATCAACGACCACGGTGGATACATCCGCCTTTCGTCAAACCAAGGACAGGGAACCACGTTTATGATTGAACTTCCCACCAAAACGGCTAAGTTAGTGTCATGACTCGCACCCTACTGATCATCGATGACGAAAGCGGAATCCGCCAAACTCTCTCGGGCGCGCTCAGCGACGAGGGCTATAAGATTCTGACTGCTCCCAACGCCGTACAAGGTCTTGAGATTCTGAGAAAACAATCTCCAGATCTCGTGTTGCTTGATATTTGGATGCCAGAAATGGACGGACTGACCGCCCTGAACGAAATTAAAACACAAGGCATCGACGTACCAGTCATCATCATGTCGGGCCATGGAAACATCGAGACCGCAGTAAAAGCGACCAAACTCGGCGCTTATGATTTTATCGAAAAACCAATCGAGCTCGACCGTGTACTCGTCTTGATTCGAAACGCACTTTCGGCGCGAGACCTGATCGAAGAGAATCAGGTACTTCGAAAACAACTTTCTACCCGACGCCCGCTGATCGCCGAATCGCCTGCGATGAAACACATTCAAGAAATGGTAAAACGGGTGGCACCCACTTCTGGTTCAGTTCTGATTACCGGCGAAAACGGAACCGGAAAAGAAGTGATCGCAAAAACTCTTCACGCTCTATCTAACCGTTTTAAGAAACCTTTCATCGAAGTCAACTGCGCAGCGATTCCGGAAGAGCTGATCGAAAGCGAACTCTTTGGTCACGAAAAAGGCGCATTTACGGGTGCAACCAATCTTCGTCGCGGCCGTTTCGACCTGGCCGACCAGGGAACACTTTTTCTGGATGAAATTGGAGACATGTCGCTAAAGACTCAGGCAAAAGTGCTTCGCATTCTTCAGGAACAAAAATTCGAGCGCGTGGGTGGTCACGAAACCCATTCGGTCGATGTACGATTGATCGCCGCTACCAATAAGGATCTAAAAGCAGAGATCGGCAAAGGCACCTTTCGTGAAGACCTTTATTTTCGATTAAATGTGGTCAGAATTCATCTTCCCGCACTCCGTGAACGCACCGAAGATATCGGTCCGCTTGCAATTGCGTTTCTAAAGGAATTTTCACAGACCCACCAAAAAGCAGTCAGACCACTGAGCGAAAAAGGCATTCAACTGCTCGAAAAATATCCTTGGCCCGGCAACGTGCGCGAACTCAGAAACTTGATCGAACGCTTGATGATTCTTCAAAGCCCCGGAGATGAGAACACTCCGATTGCGGTCGAAGAACTGACTCTTCATATGGGTGATCCCGAGTTTTCATCTCATCCGAAATCAACTTTCGGAGAAGGCGCACCCCAAGGCGCAGTGGCACTTTCGTCTGGTAAATCAATGAAGGATGCAAAAGCCGAATTCGAGCGCGAATACATTGTTCAGGCCCTCAAAGAAAACGGTTGGAACATCTCGAAGACTTCGCAGGTACTGGGCATCGAGCGCAGCTACTTGCATCGCCGCATGAAGTCCTTCGGCATCGAAGGCGAATAAAAGGCTCAAAAGGTCGGGCCCACCTTTTTGTTTAGCCTTGCGTCAGTTGGCGATCATTTCTCTTTAGAGAACGATTTAAATCCAACAAATGCGAGAAGAGCGCAAAAAAGTATCCACATTGCCATACGAAGTGGCGTGCCATTTCGAATCGCCCCCATGACACTTGAAGCAATTGAAGCACAAGCAAACTGAGTAGTCCCTAGAACTCCAGACGCAATACCTCTTCTTTCTGGCTGCCGACTCAGTGCTGCAGCGGTTGCATAAGAGAGGATAAATCCGTTGCCTAAAGTCAAAAGTGCCATTGCCCCAATCAGTGCATACTTACCAAAATCAAAATATGCAAAAACAATCATCAGTAGCGCCGCGAATACGATAATGCGAGATCCTCGACCAATAATCAGACTTAAGCCCTGCTCGGAAACCCAACGTCTTGCATAGAGCGTACTCAAAACATAAGAAATTGAAATAGGAACAAACGCAACACTGGTTCTAGAAATAGACACTTCCGAATTTTGAAACAAAAACGGTGCTTCGGTAATATAAACAAAATACGCAGCATAGGCACCACCCACCACGAGCCCAAAAGCCCAAAATCCAGAATCGGAAATCACTTCGCAAATTGCAGAAGGAATTTGTTTCCAACTTAACCCCTTAGGTTTTGACTCCGGAATGCCCCCTTGAACCAAGCAGAGTAAAGTCAAACCAAACAGCGTCATGATCACGAAAAGCGCTTTCCACGTCGTGAACTGAAGTAAAACCGACCCCACCAGGGGCGATAACGCTGGCGAAAGTGCAACGATCGGAAAAACAATTGCAATGATGGATGCTGATTCCTTTGGCGAATATAAGTCACTGACAATAGTTCGCCCCAGAACAAGTCCTGCGCACGCTCCGAAGCCCTGTAAAACTCTGGCCAAAATGAACCATTCAACATTCGGGGCGAACCGACAAAGTGCGCTGCCAAGAATGTAAATACAGAGTCCCAACAGTAGCATTTGTTTACGACCCAAAATTTCTGATAAAATTCCGTAAAACAACTGAGAAAAAGAGAGTGCCAATAAGAACATACTCAAACTGAGCTGAATTTGGGTCGGGTTCGTTCTAAAGTCTGCTGCCATGCTCGGAAATGCCGGCAGATAAAGATCAGACGAAATCAGACCGATCGAACTGATGGCTCCAATGAGCAATATAAAAAGATTGCGATTCATAGTGAAATCATTTTAACCCATTTAGGCCGAAGTCAGAACAAAAACATTTCGATCACTGATTCAACTTTTTCGATCAACGCCGAGGACACAACAGGCCTCACTTCCTGTCAACTGATGCAATAATCATTATGTAATAAAACAGGTTCATGCTATTTGATTCGGGAGTTATTCACCAAACCAGGAGTCAATATCGCATGAATCTTTTTAACCTCTCTCTCGCTCTCATTCTCGCCCCAGCCCTTATCCACACCGCACAAGCGCACGAGTACAAGCGCTTCTCTTTGAGTGCAAAATGCACCGTCGGCGCCGATCAACAGACTTACGACAAAGACAAAATTGCACTGAAGAGCAAAGAGTATTCATTGGTTCGCTATGACGTCATCGATGAAGAATCCGAAGAAATGGCGTCTTGCCAAGTAGATGGGCAAACCGACACCCCGTTTAAGGTATATTTTAAAATCGAGTCTTACTCAAAGAGCATCAAGAAAGCTTACAAAGACAAGCGCTCAACTCCGATTCACGGAGTGGAGTTTGTACCGAACATGAGCGGCGACACCAATTCGTTAAAAGAAATTCTCACTCAACTGGGCGCGACTAATATCCCAGACATGAAGGACGCAGTGGTCGAAGAAATTACCGGCAGTGGCTATTCAGATGATCTCGAATTCTCGAAAAAGAAATTAAAAAAGAACAGCTGGTACAACACGAAGACTCTTGAATACCAAGTGCACTTTCCTAAAACTGAATATGCAGGCATTTCCTATCATATTCGTTTCAGCTGCTCAGGAAGTGCCGCCTCTGTCACTGAAGTGCCATGCTTGAACCACTAGGATCGCAGTCGCAAGTGTCTCACAACCGCGATATTGCATAAGTTGTCGGACACCTATTTACTATTTAATGATGGATTGAATCCAAACATAAGCAGTAGAGACTCGCGCATAAACGTCGTATCCGCCACCACACGCAGAACTTCCAAAACTGGCGACTCCGACCTGCACCCTTTCGCCGCTCATCGGCTCGATCGCTACCAATGGGCTGCCACTATCGCCATAACAAATCGCGCGCTTTCCGGTAAGGTCGCCCGCGATCAGCATATTGTCTTCGATTTTGCCGCTTAAGATCTCGGAGCGATCCGCATCGAGATTACTGAGAATCGGGATCGAAATACTTTCTAGAATCAGACTGGCGGATTCAGCGCCTGAGCCAGGCAAACCCCATGCAAAGATCGATACCAAGGATCCGACCGGCGCTTTACCCGCTTTTTCAAAATCCGGATCAGCCAAGCGAATGGGCTGAACACCTGTATCCTTAAGATTAACGTCGTGATCGAGCTTTACCAACCCAAAATCAAAATGGGCCCCACCCCAATCGAGGATCTCGTATTTCGGATTGATAAAGTCCTGAGTAGAGAAAATTTGCGCCGCTGGATCGCCTTCATTTTGAAGTGAACCCACGGTTGCATGGGTAAAATGACCGAGGCAATGACCGGCGGTTAAAACCCAATGATCAGAAATCAACGAACCCCCACAAACAAAGGCTCCAGTTTTGTCATGAAACGACACCGCATAAGGAGCCTGCGAATAATCGGTAAGCGCTACTCCACCTACGAGCGTAAGATCTCGTGACGAAGCAAAGGAAGCTTCGTTTAAACCGAACACGAGAAATAAGAAAAATGAAAATCGACGCAAGAACTCCCCCTGCGTCGAATATACCTAGATACCGTAGATTTTGCCGTATTTTTCGCGGGCGTAATCCATGAAAAACTTAAACTGAAGCTCACTTCCTGTGACGCGCTTCAGTAACTCATTGGAAGTTAAGAGCCTTCCATGACTATGCACGTTCGTATTCAACCACTGACGGATCGGCGTAAGATTTCCGCTACGAACCAAATCATCAAAACCCGAAATATCCTTCTTCATGGTCGCAAGCAATTGAGCAGAGATGAAGCTTCCTAACGAGTAGGTCGGAAAATATCCGAAGGATCCGTAAGACCAATGCACATCTTGCAAACAACCTTCAGCATCGTTCTCAGGGCGAATTCCCAGGAATTCTTCGTAGCGATCGTTCCAGAATTTAGGCACATCCGAAACTTGAATTTCGTTGGTAATCAGCGCCTTTTCGATCAAATAACGAATATAAATGTGAGCGTGGTAAGTCAATTCATCTGCCTCGACCCGAACAAAAGAAGGCTCGACGTAATTGACTCCCTTGTAAAACTCTTCAACGCTGACCGAACTGAGGTTCTCAGGAAATTCCTTTTGCAATTCCTTAAAGCTTCCTTCCCAATAAGGACGTGAGCGGGCAATGCAGTTTTCCCAAAAACGGGATTGCGATTCGTGAAATGCCATCGAGATCGCTTCGCCTGCTGGCAAGCCGTAATTTTCTTTTGAAGGCAGCCCCATTTCATAAAGCGCATGACCCGCTTCATGAACGGCTGCAAAAAACATCGGATTGAAAAACTCTTCATCGACCCAAAGGGTGATTCGTACGTCTCCGGGCCCGAAAGTAGTGCAAAACGGATGGGGTGCGAAGTCTGCACGCCCCCCGTCGAAAGAATAGCCCATTTGCTTGATCTTTTTCTCTGAGAACTCGAGCTGCTTGGCTTTGGAATATTTCATGTGCAAAAATTCGCGATTCGGTTTCGCACGTTTGAACACTTCTTTGGTAAACGGAAACAACTGGGCTTTTACATCCGTAAAAACTTCATCTACTTTTTTTACCGTAAGACCCGGCTCAAAATCCACGAGCAGCGCATTGTAAGGGTGATCTTCATACCCCAAAAATTCACACTCCTGACGCTTCAGCTCGACGATCTTTTTAAGAACCGGTTCGAAAATCGAAAAATCCTTCTTTACCTTTGCTTCATGCCAGGCAGAAAAACCCGCACTGGTGGCACGTGACATTTCATCGACGAACTCGAGTGTATATTTTTTCTTACGGGTGTAATCCCGGAGCACCAAGCGAACATTCGCCAGTTCATTTGCACCAAGAGAAGAATCTTCAGAAAGCTCTTTCAGAAGCACTCCGAATTTTTCATCCAGCCAAAGGGTATGGGCTACCGATTCGAGTGTCGCTACTTGCTGTCCCCGGGCTTCCGCACCGTTTTTAGGCATGTAGGTCTGATGATCCCATGACATGACGTCGATCGCATGGCGGATATCGGTAATTTTACGAAGGTGCTGGCAGAAATCCTGGTATTTTTTATTATTCTTCATCCATGTAAGGATACAACACCGACTTCGGCGGAACAAAGTTTTCTTTCACCGTTCTTAAACTCATCCAACGAGTCAGGTTGAGTGCACTACCGGCCTTGTCATTGGTTCCGGATTTTCGAGCTCCACCGAAAGGCTGTTGCCCCACGGTCGCGCCGGTAGGCTTGTCGTTGATATAGAAGTTTCCTGCCGAGTGTCTAAGTGACTGCGACATCATCGCAATGGCCGCACGGTCTTGCGCCAACACCGCTCCCGTTAACGCATAAGGCGAAGTCTCGTCACATACTTTCAAAGTGTCCATCAATTTTGAGTCTTCATAGACATAGACACTGAGAACCGGTCCGAAGATCTCTTCGCACATGGTCTTGAATTTTGGATCATCCACCTGCAACAGGGTTGGCCTGACGAAAAACCCTTTTGAAGCATTGCACTCTCCGCCGGCAAGAATCTTGGCGTTGCTTTCGCGAGTGTAGTCGATATAGCCCTTGATGCGGGTAAAGGATTTTTCATCGATGACGGCGTTGACCAGATTTCTAAAATCGCGAACATCACCCATCTTGATCGCATTGATCTCTTCGATGATTTTTGAACGAAGGGTTTGCCACAGTGAAGCCGGAACATAAGCGCGAGAAGCGGCAGAACACTTTTGTCCTTGGTATTCGAAAGCTCCACGAACCATGGCCACTCGAAGGACGTCGAGATCGGCAGAAGGATGAGCAAAGATAAAATCTTTACCACCGGTTTCGCCCACTACGCGTGGAAAAGTTGCGTAACGATCGATGTTCTTGCCAATTGTCTTATAGATATGACTGAACGTCTGATTCGACCCGGTAAAATGCACTCCAGCCAGCGCCGGATGATCGAGAACAACATCGCCCGCGAGCGGCCCTTCAGCCGGTACAAAGTTGATGACCCCTGCAGGCAGACCCGCTTCGATGAAAAGCTGCATGGTGCGGTAAGCGGACAACAACTGAGTATGAGAAGGTTTCCACACTACGGTGTTTCCGACCATAGCTGGTGCAGCCGGCAGGTTGGCCGCAATCGCAGTAAAATTAAATGGAGTGATCGCAAACACAAATCCTTCGAGAGGGCGATAATCGACACTGTTAGAAACAGCAGGCCCATTGAGCGGCTGATCGCCCAGAAGGCGTTCGTAGTATGAAGCATTGAATTTTAAGAAATCAATCAACTCGCAAGCAGCATCAATCTCAGATTGAAACGCATTCTTCGATTGTCCGAGCATGGTTGCCGCATTGATTCTGGCGCGCCACGGACCCGCAAGCAAATCAGCCGCTTTCAAAAACACTTTGGCGCGTTCGTACCAAGCGAGCGATTCCCACTCTTTTTTAGCCTTGAGCGAAGCCTGAATGGCGAGTTCAATCTCGGCCCGTCCTGCGAGATGCACCTTAGCCAGAACGTGTTGATGGTCATGCGGCATCCGAACTTCGATGGTGTTACCGGTTCGGATTTCTTTTCCGCCAATAATACACGGAATTTCTACGAATTCAGTTTCAGTGGTTTTCAGAGCGGCCTTCAGGTCGGCCTTCTCTTTTGACCCTTTCAGGTAATCATAGATACGTTCGTTCGTGGGCTGAGGGACATGAAATTGAGAGTTTTGCATAGATTGATAGCTATTTTAATCCTTTGCATTCTTTGCGACAATTCAAAAATGAGTTATTTCCAGTCCAACGCACCTATTCAATGCGCAATTGCGATGATTCTGTATTTCGGTGTGTTATTGGGCATTTCCCGCTACCGCTCACGCTCTGCAACCCTCAGTGATTACATGATCGGAAGCCGAAATTCGATCTGGTGGCTGGTCAGCTTGGGCATGCTCAGCGAGTCGATTTCGGCGGTAACCTACCTCTCCGTACCGGGCTCGGTGACTACCCAACAATATGGCTACCTTCAGGTAGTGATGGGGTACATTGTCGGCTACCTCTTTATCGCCTACGTCTTGATTCCACTTTATTACCGCCACAAGATCATCTCGATTTATTCTTATCTGGGAGACCGCTTTGGCTCTACCGCTCGAAAAACCGGTGCGTCCATATTCATCCTGTCGCGATTGTTCGGCACCTCGGCAAGGCTCTACCTGGCTTTGATCATCCTGCACAACCTCCTCATTCCGGCTGGAACCATTTCACCTGTCATTTCATTCACCGTCGCGATGGCATTGATCGTTGCCTACACCTACAAGGGCGGCATCAAGAGCATCATTTGGACCGATGCATTTCAGTCGATCATGCTTCTTCTCGGCATTTTTGCAGTCATCTCTACCGTCTGGGGGCTTCTGCCGAACCCCCTCGAAGTTGCCCTGAAGCCGCAGATGTTCTTCTGGGATCCGCTTCAGAAGAACTTTTTCTTCAAACAGTTCTTCGGTGGGATGTGCCTGACCGTTGCGATGAACGGGCTCGATCAGAATGTCATGCAAAAGTCGTTGAGTTGCAAAAACGGATCTGAAGCCAAAAAGAATATGGTTTGGCTCTCAGTCACCGACTCACTTGCTAATGGTGTCATCGTCGTCATGGGTGCGCTCGCACTCGAGGTTTACCGAAAATATCAATACACGCTGGGTGCCAGTGATCATCTGGTTTCTGATCTGGTGTTTCAGCATCTGAGCCCAATGGTCTCGGTATTTTTCGTACTCGGCATTACCGGCGCCGCGTTTGGCTCGGGCGGGAGCGTGCTTCCGCCGCTTGCTTCGTCGATCGAACTCGATTTACTTCCAAAGCGTTGGCAAAATAGAATGCCCGTCAGAGCACTGCACGTCCTGGTCGCAATCCTGATGCTCGAGATCATCACCCTGCTCTATCATTTTCAGTCCGACTCGATGATCAACGTCATCTACAAGTTCGCAGGCTTTACCTATGGCCCACTTTTAGGCCTTTTTCTAATCGGTATTTTTACGAAGTGGAAACTCAGAGACCGATGGATTCCGGTCACCGCAATCCTCTCCTGCCTGATTACAGCACTCTTGGACCGAAATTGCGTAGCCTGGTTTTCGGGGTATCAATTCGGATTCGAGTTGATTGCGGTCAATGCACTTACCTTTATCGGGCTTAGTTCGTTGGCGCGAGAAGCGGCAATTCGTTGATCTGCTTGGCTAGCTGAAAATCCTTCTCGGATAATCCACCCGAATCGTGCGTGGTCAGGCAAAGCTTTACCTTGTTCCACTGAATCAGAATATCGGGATGATGATTCTTTGATTCCGCAAGCAAGCCGACTGCATTAACGAATAGAAGCGACTGCTGAAAACCTGCAGATACAAAAGTCTTTTCGATCTCGCCGTTTGAGTTGATTTTCCAATCCGGAATCTTCTTCAGTTCGAGGTCAATTTGATTAGGCGTTAATTTAGCAGTCATACTGAAGCTCCTGCCACGTGCGCAGATGGCGATTTTCTATTGGTGGGCAGCGGCCCTTCACTCGGAAAGTGACAAGAAGCCTGGTGGGTTAAATCGGTGTCGCTTACTCCGGCCAAGCTCGGCGCTTCGACTCGACATTTATCCTGAGCAATCGGACAGCGCGGATGAAAATAGCAGCCCGCCGGCGGATTAAGCGGCGACGGCACATCACCTTGCAGGATGACCCGGTCTTTTTTGTAGTTCGGATCTGGAATCGGAATCGCAGAAAGCAGCGCCTTGGTGTACGGATGCTTCGGATGCGCGTAGAGATCATCTCCTTGCGCCATCTCGGCAATTTTTCCGAGATACATAACCGCAACCCGGTTTGAAATGTGTTCGACCACTTTCAGATCGTGGGCAATGAAAAGATACGTGAGTTTCAGTTCCTTTTGCAGGTCCTGCAAAAGATTGACGATCTGGGCTTGAATCGAAACGTCTAGCGCTGATACCGGCTCGTCACACACGATGAACTCGGGCTGAACTGCAAGGGCTCGGGCGATACAAATGCGTTGGCGCTGGCCACCCGAAAATTCATGAGGATAACGAGACACAGCCTCACGTCGAAGCCCCACCAAATCGAGCAATTCATGAATTCGTTTTTGGCGGTCGGCGCGTGTAGGCGCGAGGTTATGAATGATCAGAGGCTCACCCAACACTTCTTCGATCGTCATCCTCGGATTCAGCGACGCATACGGATCCTGAAAAATAATCTGCATATTGCGCCTGAGCTTGCGCATGTCGGAAGCACCAAGCTGCGTGATGTCCTGGCCCTTATAAATGACTCTACCTTGGGTCGGTTCGATCAAACGCAGGATACAACGCCCCAAAGTCGATTTTCCGCAGCCTGATTCGCCCACCAACCCCAGCGTTTCGCCCCGGAAGATTTCAAACGAAACATCGGATACTGCTTTTACAGATGCGACTTCACGGCCCAGAATTCCGCCTTTAACCGGAAACCGCTTCACTAGATTCTGAACTGATAATAAAACTTCTTTTTTCTCACTCATGGCGTTCAATACCTTTACTTAGCGTGCACACACCGTGCCTGATGGTTCGGAGCCAGGAGCCGAAGCTCTGGCTCGACGCCTTTACATTCGGCAGTTACAAATTTACAACGCTCCTGAAAGCGACATCCCACTGGCAAATCGAGCAAACTCGGCACAATTCCCGGAATCGGTTCGAGTCGGCTTTTCTTAATCTTGCCTGTCGGATCGCGGCTGAGCACCGGAATCGAATTCAACAAGCCTTGGGTATAAGGATGTTTTGGATTAGCAAATAACTCGTTTACCGGGGCGCGCTCGACCACTTTACCCGCATACATGACCACTACTTCGTGGGCCATTTCGGCTACGACTCCGAGATCGTGGGTGATAAGCATGATCGCGAGCCCCACCTTCTGCTGAAGGTCGCGTAACAAATCCAAAATTTGGGCCTGAATCGTCACATCCAGTGCAGTCGTCGGTTCGTCAGCAATCAAAATCTGGGGATTGCAACTTAACGCCATCGCAATCATCACGCGCTGGCGCATTCCTCCGGACAATTGATGTGGATAATCCTTGATGCGTTTATCGGGCGCCGGAATACCAACCAACCGCAGCATCTCGACTGCCTTATCGCGGGCGGCATTTTTAGAAAGATCTTGATGCAGGAGAATCGCCTCCATCAGCTGATTGCCAATGGTAAAAACCGGATTAAGCGAAGTCATCGGTTCCTGAAAAATCATCGAAATTTCGTTACCGCGAATCTTGCGCATTTGCTCCATGTTGAGCTTCAGCAAATCTTTTCCTTTATAAAGAATCTCGCCTGCCACGATTTTTCCGGGCGGATTCGGAATCAATCGCATGATCGAAAGCGAGGTCACTGACTTGCCGCAACCGGATTCACCGACGATTCCCAGGGTCTTGCCCTGATAGAGATCAAAACTGATATTATCGACTGCAGTCACGGTTCCGCGATCTGTGGTAAATGCGGTTTGCAGCCCTTTCACTTCTAGAATTTTTTCTTGTGGATTCATCATCACATCCTAAACATGTGCCCGGGGATCAAGCGCATCCCGCACATAGTCTCCCAAAACGTTAATCGCAAACATCAGTAAAAACATGGCTACCGTTGCCCCGGTTAATTGCCACCAGACGCCGGTGCTTAATTCGCCTTTGGCATCGTCGATCATTTTACCCCAACTAGGAAGGTTCTGTACGCCGAGTCCAAGGTAGGATAGCAGAACTTCCGAGCGAATGGCGATCTCAACCATGAAAGTCATACTTAAAATGATCTGATGGGTAACATTTGGCAGCAGATGCTTAAATATCCGCTGTGTATGCCCCACCCCAAGCGCCTCGGCCGCGACCAGGTATTCCTTCTGCTTGTGCTTGATGACTTCGCCCCGAAGAATTCGGGCGAGTGAAATCCAACTCGTTGCAGTCAGGGCGATATAGACCGCGGTCATTCCGCGCCCCATAGTGTAACTAATTGCAATCAAAAGGAGAATATTCGGAATCGACGATAAAGTAGTAATGAACCAGACAATCACTTCATCAATGAAGCCACCGAAATAACCCGAAATCATTCCGAAGATGATTCCAATCGGAGCACTGAGCACGGCCGTAATGATGCCCACACTGAGAGCCACCCGGGTGCCTTGAATAGTCTTGTACATGACACTTCGACCAAGAATATCGGTGCCGAGCCACATCTTAAAGTCTGAAAAATCGGGGGGAAGATACTGGCCGCCTACCGGAATATCCCAGGCAGCGCCAAACCCCATGAACTGGGCGGCGAACGCGACCATCAAAAACGCAGCGATGATCAGGCCACAGATCAGCGGGATTTTTTTGCGAAAGACTTTTCTCAGTGCCACTTGCCACATGAACTCGTGTCCTACTTTCCAAATTTCATTCGAGGATCGACCAACCGATACAGAACATCAGTCAGAAGCGTACTCAGGATAAAAACAATCGAAATAAAAGTCGTCATGGCCTTCAGAACAGGAAAATCACTATTGTTGACCGCTTCGATGGTCATGCCTCCGATTCCCGGAATCGAGAAGAAACTCTCGAGCAATAGCGAGCCCAAAACCAGATACGGAATTTGAATGACGATATAGGTCAGCACCGGGACCATGCTGTTTTTGAGCACGTGCTTTAAATAGATCATTGTTTCGCTAACGCCTTTGGCGCGGGCAGTGCGTACGTAGTCCGAGGTTACCTCTTCGATGACCGAGTTTCTAAAAAATCGAATGTCTGACCCCAGATTGAGAGCGATCGAAATGAGCACCGGCAAAGTAACAAAATAAATGCGTTCCGAAAAAGTGGCGCCATAGCCCGAAATCGGAAACCACCCCATCTTCGAAGCCAGGATGAATTGACCAAAAAGAATATAGGCCAAACTCGGCAGACTCATGATGATGACGAAGAACACGAGCGAGAGCCGATCGATCCACCGGCCCCGGTAATAAGAAACAATGAGCGCAATCGAAAGCGAAAGAAGCGCAGTCAGGATAAACGCCGGAACCGTCAGAAAAAGCGTTGGACCAATTCCGTTTGCAATCTTGGTGCGGATGTCTTCGCGGGTGGCATAGCTCTTACCGAAGTCGAAAGTAACCACTTCTCTTAAATAGTTTACAAACTGATGCGAAAGCGGCTGATCAAGACCCAGCTCTGCCCGTACCATGGCTACCCGTTCGGCCGTGGCGTGTTTTCCGAGCAAAATGGTCGCCGGATCGCCCCCCACCAAGTGAAACAGCGAGAAAACCACGAGCGAAACACCGAAAAGGATGGGAATCGAGTATAGAAATCTTCGGATGAGGTATGTCCACATGACGGAGCAAACCTTAACTGAATTTATAGAAAATTTAAATAGCTAAAAAATATAAATAAGACCTCGGGACGAACGTTTATTTATGCTTGTGTTCGATCTCGGTCAACTCGGCCTCGTGCTGTTTTGAGGCCTCTTTTAAATCAGCCATTATTTTTTTAATGGTCTTTTTCAGCAGAGAAAGGTCTTGCTTCGATTTGGCTAACTCCGCTTCGAGAACTGTCAATGTAGCTTCAGCTGAATCCTGTCTGGTTTTGATCGCCTTAAAGTGGCCTTCTTGAATTTCCGACAATGGCTGTTTTGATAGCTCTATATACGATTTGCTCATTTCAGCCAGCCACCCCCGAAGATGAACCGCCTCTTCCTTCGCATGCTCGACGCTCATCTTCTTGCCTTTGGCAACTTCGTCCTGAATATGGTGCGTCCACTCAATCGTATTATTGATCATGAGACTAAAGTGCTCGTGCGAGTTTTCCGGCACCTTCACGTCTGCGGCCAACGAAAATACCGGCATTAAAAATACGGCAACTGCACCCATTCGAACGATCGACTGTAAATTCATCTGTAGCTCCTCATGTAAATTTTAAATGAAAACTCACATTAGAATTAGCAACATTGGTGCCATTAAATCGATCCTCAAATAAAATAAGAAGGAGAGCAGCACCCGTCGAGCTGGTTCATGAGAAGTATTGTCCGCTTAGGTTACAAGGTTTCCCAAACTTAGAGTTTAATTCGAATGCCGAGCGAAAGCCCCCAGGCAGAGCCACTGTCCAAGAGCAAAGTATTGGTCTTATCGCCATAAGAAATCGAAAGATGCTCGACGGAAGGAAGCAGTGTCACCACTGATCCCATTGCGTAAGATCCATAGAGTTTCAAGCCAATGGTGTTGAATGCATTATGATCGTTCACACCTGGCCCAGAAACATTTCCGTTCACCTTGTAGATGCTCATGGTTTCTGAAGTCGAAGCATACTGAAACGCAAATCCGAGAACGCAGGGGTCGAACTTGGTTTCGTAAAACAGGCTGCCAGAGGCGGACTTTCCGCCTTCGACGACTGCATCCGTATATCCCGTACCAGCGGTTTCATTATTAATGATTGAATCTCCTTTGGCCACGTCATCCGCAAACGCGATTCCGAGCGTGCCTGCTGAAATCGGTAACTCGTAACCGACGAGAGCCGTTAGAGTATCTCCGCCGGTAAATTCGTTCGAAGAATTTGCGCGTATTTTCTTATGGTCAAACGCATGAGAAAAGGTGGCGCCATAATGAATGTTACCAGGGCCCACGCCGAGGCGCCCCAAGACAAACACATCAGGATCATTCAAACCCTTCGAAGTAGAATCTCCCACCAATCCGGCAGGAGTGGTTACGACTTTATCTGATTGGTAAGCAACATCGAAACCCATAGAAACATAAGAACCGATTCCCACTTCGGCCCGGAGTGACTCGACATTGGCAGTGTCTTTAGCGCTCACCACCGGACTTGCGACTGCCAGAGCCGTTGCGGTCGCAGTTGCGTACCCAAAAGCCGGAGTGAGTTCGACATGCCCCGAATCGGCTTGATGAAAAAACAACGAATTGTTCGCGAACGGATTCGAACCCGCATCCGAATTATTCTCTTTGGATTTCTCAGAAGCAACCTCGGTGTCGGTCGGCGGATGCTCGAGTTTTACTTCAGGCTCTTTCGCTGGATTAAAGCATTCTTTTTTTGCCTAATACCAAGCGCCATTATGCTTGAACATCGAATATTCAGGATCATTTTTAGAAGGTTTAAGCTCGAGCGCACCGCTCACAGCATCAGACGATGAAACCCACTCGTCATTGACGAACTTACGGAGCCCACATTCAGGAGTCGTATTGAACTCGAATTTGGATGCAGCTTGCGCGAGAGCAGGAAACAGCAAAAATGCAGCAATGATCAGCTTCATAGGGCTCCTTAATTTAATACAGTTTATTTGTGTAATTATAACAAAGAAACCGCACGAAACAAGCGCTACCTTTCTGACCCTTTAGTCAAGCTTTCGCGACCGCCACGTCCATTTGAGTTCGCCTTGCGGAGTCGTGATATTGACCTTCTTTGCATAGTGCTCAGCCTGATCCCACTCCTCGATTTTCATTTCAATGAGAGCAGTTTCGGAGCCTGCGACAGGACTCAGGTGAATGACGACCGGCACGGATCCGTGGGCCACATCCGATCGCTCGAATACCCATTTCCATTCGGTGCTCAGACTGATAATTGCGTTCTGATCGACCGTGACCTTGCGTTTGCCGCCCGCTTCCGGACAAGGCAAATCGCCTTGTAACAGTTGGGTCAGAACCGGATACTCGAGCCCCAGATAAGAGCGAACACCCTTACGATTGTATTGCGACTTCGACGGAACAAAAATTTCGATTCCTTGTGCACTCGACCCACTCATCCGCATCATGGTGCTACTCACAATACTGGTCACCTCCATGACAAAGTTTCCGTTCTTTTCGAAATGAATACTTGCAGGATACTGGCCTTTGAATTCTGGGGTTTTTGATTTCATGACCACTTCGCCGGTTACTTCATGGCCGGGCTTTGAACAGAAATTCTGAAACCAAGTTTCTGCTTCTTTCAGCGATACGGCATGACGATCGATGGGTGGAGCCGATGAGCACGAAGCCAATAGTGGAAGCAATACGAGGACGATGTTAAAAAGTGATCTGCGAATTGAATGCATGCCTCAAGGGTAGTGTGCAACTCAGCTGGCACGCAAGAAATTTTACTTTTCTTCAACCGAAGCCGGTGAACGACTCGAATCGCCTACCATCTGATTCATTTTAAGCTTCACTGCCTGAGCGCGCTCTGGCATTTCGTTACGAGAATAGACTTGCACCAAATGATCGAGGATCGCGGTTTCGTCTGATTTGAGACTGACCGCCTTTTCGAGATATACAAGCGCATCCTCGTTATTGCCGAGCATAAACTGATTCCAACCCATGCTATCCAGAATAAAGGGACTATTAGGGCTAATCTTCAGAGCCTTCTTCAGCATTGCTTCGGCATCCTTCAGATGCACTCCCTGACTGGTCCAACTATAAGCAATGAAATTCAGAGCATCCGGATTATTCGGATTACCTTGAACCACCTTTTGCATCTCGACAATGGCCTCGTCCTGCTTGCCCATCTTATCGAGAATCGCACCGTAGAAATAACGAAGCTTCTCGTGTTCCGGAAACAATTTCAAGCCGGTCTCGAGCGCACGAGCCGCATCCGTGAGGTTGCGATTGTCTTCGTGCAGACTTGCTAAAACGATATAAAGCGCAGGATTTTCGGGCGACTTCTTGATCGCACCTTCGAGCACCGAGAGCGCCAGGTCTTTCTTCAGAAGCTTGCGATAAAGCGCAGCTGAATGAAGATTGGCATCTTCAAACAGTTTCGAATCGGCTGATACTTTTTGAAGAAGATCGACCGACTCCTGAAGCTTGCCTTGCTCTTCGTAGACTGCAGCCAAATAGAAATTAACTTTGTCCGAATCAGGCACCTTATCCAGAATGCCTTTAAACACTTCTTCAGCATGAGTCCATTGCTCTTGCTGCATGAACACGAGCCCGATTTTCATCTGGGTATTCAAATCTTCAGGATCAAGCACCTTCATTACACTCAGTGTTTTTAAGGCTGCATCAAAGCGATTGGCCTTTAAATCGATCGTTACCAGTCTCGAGCCGATTTGCAGATCCGGACGCTCTTCCATCTGTGCTTCATAGATTTCTTGTGCCTTCGAATTCTCTCCATGCGTCTCGAAAATCATTCCAAGAGCAAGCGTCGCCTGAGTAAACCCCGGGCGGACTGAAAGGGCCATCCGATAACCGTGAATCGCCGCATCCATGTTGTCTTGCGACTGCTCGAGCTTACCTGCATAAAACCAGGCAGCGGCAGAATCTTTTACTTTGGAGGTAAATGCACGAATGAATTTCAGCGCCTCCGGAAAACGCTCTTTCTCGACCAGCACCTGGGCCTTAAAAACCGCAGCTTCATCTTGATCGGGTTGAAATCTCAAAATTTCGTTATACTCTGCGAGCGCGAGATCCTCTTGACCACCCACCGAATAAATTCCACCGAGCATGAGTCGGGTGTCTACATTCTTAGGATCCAGTTCGATCGATCGCTTCGCTTCTTCGATCGCAAAACTTGCCGATCCTTTTTTCATATACTCATTGGCCAAGCGGGCATGAAGAATGGATGAGTTTGCATCAAAAGCAAGTGCAGCCCGGTACTCTTCGATCGCTCGGTCTACCCGACCTTCGGCAGAGTAGGCTTGAGCGAGAGTAAAGTGATAATCGGCGGTGGCTTGATAGGCCTGATTCTCCCATGCGGATTGGGCCTTGCCGTCCATATTACGTGTTGCGTCATTGCGACTCATTTGCTCTTGATGCGACAAACTAGCGCATCCAACTCCGAGCATTAAATAAGCGCCAAATGCGAGAGCAAAATATTTTTTAGCCTTTAGTTTCGAACCTTTAGCAAATAAGCCAGTCATAGACGGGACTCCCTTATTTACCGTTTCGTCATAGGCCCTTAAAAACTATAGGTTTTGATTTAAATCGCACTGAGCCGCGGGTATTGACTTTAACGATTCCGGTTGATATTTGATTATGAGCAAGTCAGTATTGCGGCATGTCAAAGTCCCACAACATTGGCTTACTACCTCGAAAAAGAAGGCACCAATTTCTTGGCAAAACGGGGGTTCAAGAAGTTTTCCAAGGTGGTTCATTCGAGGGGGGTCTAACTAATTAATTCGGCCATAAGGGGGCTAAATGAAAGAAGCTAAAGTAATCAAAAGGTACCAAAACCGTAAACTCTACGACACCCACGAGTCTAGTTATGTGACTCTGGATGAAATCGCCAAAATGATTCGCGCCGGAGAAGAAATCCGCGTAATCGACAACAAAACCAAGAACGACATCACTGCCGCTACTTTGACTCAACTTTTGTATGAAAGTGAGCGCAAAGCCAAAACTCAACCTTCTGTTAATCTGCTCAAAACGATTATCCGAAGTGGCGATGGTTCTTTCTCTGGTTTCATTCAAGACAAAATGAAAACCGAACTTGCTACTATTGAAGCCGAAGCTGCAACTGCTGCTACGATTTCAACTCCTGCGATGAGCCCGACTGCAATGGGCGCCGCTAGCATGATGAACCAATAGAATAATAATGTCAGTTTGCTGACGTTAGTTCTGATTCGCGCACTGTCTTAAACCAAAGTTTTACGAGTGAAAATTCTTCAGTAAAAACGAGTGAAACTATTCTTTGAGGCTTTGCTTCTTTCGAGACACCGAATACACTCTAAGCATGAAGCGGAAAATAACCCCGTTTTACATCAACCTGTTAACTACGGAAATGAGTGTAAAAGTATGAAGTCCAAAATCGCTTTGACTTTTATTTTTGCTTTGTTTGGAGTGTATTCAGTCTCTTCCCTTGCCTACCCTGTCTCTAAAAGCTCAACAACTTCATCTTTTTCAGATACTACCGAAGATTCGGCTCAAGCCACTGAAACTCCCCAAAAAGCCAAACCTGTTGCCCACAAATCTACTTACGTACCACCGACTTCTCCCATGTCACCAGGGAGCCACAATCTTTCAATCGGTCTTGGCCAAGTTTTTTTGGCAGGCGACCTCTCCGACACCTACGAAAATTCTCTCGGCCTTCAGCTTCATTATAATTATGGTGTCAGCGAACTCTTCGCGTTTGACTCTGACTTCGGCTACAGCTCGCACACCAATGGCGAGCTTTCGATCTGGCATATGGCTGCAGGCTTAAGAAGCAACCTCGTTTATTTCGATCAACTGGTTCCGTTTTTTAACGTTGATTTGGGCTTTTACCACCCTTCCGAGACTTTTGGCGCAAGCAAACTCACCGCAAGCGCGCTCCTCTTCGGAATGCAGTTGGGCGCCGGAGTCGACTTGTTCTTAACGAATCGCGTGTTTTTCGGCACCAGCCTCACTTTTCACGACATGTTTGAATCAACGAAAACCGCATCAGATGGAGTCACCCAGAAACAAGTGGGTGGTTCTTTTATCGCTTTCCTGATTCACGCTGGCGTGGCATTTTAAAAGCCAATTTTAAAATCGAGGTTCAATGGCAGTCCACTATCAATCTCCGCACGACAAATGGGTAAAGTGCATCTCTAGCTCCGGCACCATTCGCGCAGTGGCTGTTACCGTCACTGATACCGTCCAGCACATGGCCGAACGTCACAAAACTTCGGCAATCGCCACCAAAGCGCTGGCCGAAGCGGTTACCGCAGGCCTCATTCTTTCTTCCTACAGCAAAGCCCAGGAAAAAATTAATTTGAATATCCGTGGCTCGGGCTGGTCTCATCACGCCATCATCGACGCGAATGCCGATGCCGAAGTTCGCGGGTACCTCGTCGAGCGAAGTGCCGAAGAAATTAAGCTCGCTAAAAACATCGGCCCTTGGGGAATCGGATTGATGTCGGTTATTAGAACCAAGCACGAAGAAGCCAATCCTTATATCGGAACGGTTCCTCTGCTCACCGGCCATCTCGCGAAAGACCTTACTTTTTATTGGCTGCAATCCGAACAAGTTCAGTCCGCCGTAGGCATTGAAGTATTTCAAGAAAACGACCGGGTCGTATTGGCTGAAGGTTTTCTGATTCAAGCCTTGCCGGGGGCAAGTGAACAAGACATTACTTTCATCGAGGAACATCTGAAGAAGCTGCCTGAAATCAAATCGGATTCAGTACAGCGCAGCACCCCGGTAAACTTGCTTTCTTACCTGCTCGAAAACCAATCCTTTACCCTTCTTGAAGAAAAACCAATTTCATTTCGTTGCCCTTGCACCTTCGAGCGGGTCAGACGCTCGATTGCCCTGGTCGGCCGCGAAGAGATCGAATCCATGCTTGCAGAAAGCAAGGAATTTGATGTCCTTTGCGATTTCTGCTCGGAAAAGTACACCTTTACCCCAAAAATGCTTCAAGAGATGCTCTGATTTTGTAGTATGATCAACTCATATCACTCAGGAGGATTCTCACATGAAAGCTACCACTATTGCTTTAATCTCGGTTCTCGGCGTAATCGCCCTATCTGTTATTTGGTTCATCTCTGCAGGAAATACATTGGTCGCGCTCGATGAAGGCGTGAACTCATCGTGGGGCCAGGTTCAAAACGTTTATCAACGTCGTGCCGACTTGATTCCAAATCTGGTCAACACCGTAAAGGGTTATGCGACACACGAAGCATCTGTTTTAGAAGCAGTCACTCAAGCACGCGCCAGTGTTGGACAAATCAAAGTCAACGGACCTGAAGACATCAAAAAGTTCGATGCAGCCCAAGGACAACTCTCGAGCGCCCTTTCTCGCCTGATGGTTATCTCTGAGCAATACCCCGACCTGAAAGCGAACAAGAACTTTCTCGAACTTCAAAGCCAACTCGAAGGCACCGAGAATCGCATTACGGTCGAACGCCAACGGTTTAATGACGTGACCAAAGATTTTAACACTGCGATCCGCCAGTTTCCCGCTTCTCTGGTTGCCGGCATGAAGGGAATGAAACAACGCGATTACTTCGCAGCGAAAGCAGGAGCTGACCAAGCACCTGAAGTGAAGTTCTAAATGAAACTCCTGCTGGGCTGCCTCCTTTTTCTCGGTTCGTCCTCATGGGCTGCGAAGCCTTTTCCCGCCTCGCCAGAGCATTATATCTACGACGAAACCGGATCGATTTCGGCAGGGGCCCAGCAGACTTTGTTCGAAGAACTTTCACTCGAGGATCAAAAATTCGGCAATCAGATCCTGGTTGCCGTCTTTAAATCACTCGACGACGAAGACCTGGTTGATTACACCAACCGCCTGTTTACGACTTGGAAACCGGGTCAAAAGAACAAGAACAACGGCATACTGATCGCCGCCTACTTGAAGGAGCACAAGATCCGTGTCGAAGTCGGTTATGGATTAGAAGCGTACTTGACCGATGCCAAATCAAAAGACGTAGTCGCATATGTCATTGGGCCCGAATTCAAAAAAGGCGACTTTAGCCAAGGCGTGCTGAATGGCGTACATGAAATTCAAAAAATCATTCATGCCGACGGATCAGAATTTAATTCCGAGCGCGAAGGCGGGCAGCAAAAAATTCCGCCTAAAGTACTGATCAAACTCATTTTGTTCGGAATCATTTTTCTCTTCGTCATCATGAGCCGTTTCGGATTTCTGCCCTTTATTCTGGGTGGTGGAGGTCGTGGCGGCTGGGGTGGCGGAGGCGGTGGTTTCGGCGGCGGAGGCGGAGGTGATTTTGGAGGCGGCGGCGGCATGAGTGGTGGCGGCGGCGCGAGCGGAGACTGGTGATCATGAAAAAATTCAACCTCGAAGATAAGAAACAGATTGTCGAAGCGGTACACCACGCCGAACTCGAAACCAGCGGCGACCTCAGAGTTCATGTCTCGTATGCCCCGGTCGAAAAAAATGTCATGAAAAGTGCAAAGTACCATTTCGCTCTTTTGGGTATGCACCGGACGCCCGAAAGAAATGGAATGCTTCTCTACATCAATCCAGAAGCAAAAAAATTCGCGGTCTTTGGCGATAAAGGCATTCACAAAAAAGTGGGTCAGGAATTCTGGGATCATCTGTCGAAAGAAGTCAGTGCCGCGATTCGCGAAAAAGACATCGTAACCGGTATTGTTCACGCAGTCGAAAAGATGGGCCACGCACTCAAAACGCACTTTCCTGCAAAATCCGATCAAAAACATTCTTTGCCGGATGACGTTTCGGAGTCCTAACCATGCCACCTTCGGTGTTCAATGCGCTCTTTTTGACCGTATTCTTGGGTGCCTATCTCATTTTCAATTTTTTGCCCGAACGTTATTCGTGGAAAAAAGACAAAGGCCGCGCCGATCCTCAAGGCTATTGGCGAAAGAAAAAAGGCCGCTACTCGGTTTATGCCACTGCTTTCGGTGTCGAATTTAAAAATCAGCCGATCTATTCATTTGCCAAGGAAACCTGGCTCGATCGTTTTGCCAAACTTCATGGTTTTTCGACTGAACTTCAAACGGGCGATCAGAACTTCGACGAAAAAATATATATCACAGCCGATGATCCGGGCTTCGCGATTCAGTTCTTAAATGCCCCTCGTGCGCGTGCACTCATTCTCGAGTTCTTCAGACAAGGCTGCAAATCGATTCACTCGTCCGGCAATTTCTTTTCGGTAGTTTTTCCGGGCGATAAAGAAGGTTTTAATGCGCTTTACGATCAGATGATCGAACTCAGAGACACACTCAAAATGTCGCTGCCAGAGCGCAATTCATTTTGGAGCGATTCGTTTGCGGTCCGTGGCCTTTGTTTGCAACTGCTCATCTTGACAGTGATGGCTTTTGCATCGTGGAGCTTTTTATTGATTCAACCCCGGGCTGTTAATATTTATGTCGACCAGCAACACGTAATCCTTCACGGAATCGTCTGGGGTCTGATCGGAATCATTTCGCTGATGGTATTTACGTACATGCTCATGCACGGATCTTCTCGTGGGCACCGACTCTTGCTTAAGAACGGCCTGCTGATTGCCATCATCTTTCCGTTTTCGGGTTACTACGCCTTAAGTATTCTGAACGCAAAACTCGATGGATCGACTCCGATTGCGATGAGCCGAAGAGTCGAACAAACGGTCAGTCATGTGCACCATTCGAAGAGAAGCACCTGGCGCAGCTATCATTTGATTCTCTCTCCCGCTAGCGCATCAGAAGAAATCGCACTTCCTTCTGAAATCGAAGTCACACCAGAGATTTACCAACAATTCAAATCAGGAACGGTTGCCCATATCGATGTTTCCCGCGGATATTTCGGGCACCCCTGGTACAAATCGATTCGTCCGCAGCCCTAAGCAGATCGAATACGTCGATTCGACAGGAATATTCAAGCTCAAGCGCACATACCCTGAATCCGGAACTATTTTTTTAACTCAGATTACATCTCAGCACAGCGCAGGCGGCAAACCGCACTTCTTGTACCTTATCCAGAATGCAAAAACCCCCTTGAAGAAATTCCTCAAGGGGGTCTTAAATTTGACTACCATCAATGATGGGTCATTTCAGCTGCCGATCAGCGGCAGAGCCGCTGCCTGGCAGCCTTATACTACTACATCATTCCGCCCATGCCGCCGTGGTCGTGACCACCTGGCATTGGCATGTCTTTCTTAGGCTTTTCAGCAATCATGGTTTCAGTCGTGAGCATGAGGCTCGCTACTGAAGCAGCATTCTGAAGCGCACAGCGTGAAACTTTAGCAGGATCGATCACACCAGCGGCGATCAGATCTTCGTAAGTTTCAGTCAATGCGTTAAAGCCGAAGTTAGGATTGGTGTTGTTGAACACTTTATCCACAACGATTGATCCTTCGAGACCTGCGTTTGCAGCGATCTGACGAAGAGGCTCTTCGATGGCTCGTCGAACGATGTTGATTCCGGCCTGTTGTTCAGGGCTAGAACCTTTCATGGTGTCGAGAATTTTTGCACAACGAAGGAGTGCAGTTCCGCCGCCCGGAACAATGCC